>CALPVO020000124.1 GCA_943327025.2 Janthinobacterium lividum | reverse complement strand
CCCATGATTCCCGAAGCGGCGGTGGCCATGCTGGCCTGCACCCGCATTGGTGCCGTGCACAGCATCGTGTTCGGCGGCTTCTCACCCGAATCGCTCATCAACCGTATTGCTGACTGCGGCTCCACGCTCGTCATCACTGCCGATGAAGGCCTGCGTGGCGGCCGCAAAGTGCCGCTGAAGGCCAACCTGGACATCGCGCTGCAAGACCCGAGCACCGCTTGCGTACAACGCGTAGTAGTAGTGCGCCGCACCGGCGGGCATGTGCACTGGAACGCTCTGCGCGATGTGCACTACGAGGACCTGATGGACTCCGCCCCCACCTGGTGCGAGCCCGAAGTAATGGATGCGGAAGATCCGCTGTTCATCCTCTACACCTCAGGCAGCACCGGCAAGCCGAAGGGCGTGCTCCATACCACTGGCGGGTATCTGGTCTACGTCAACCACACCTTCCGTGAAGTGTTTGATCACCGCCCCAGCGATATCTTCTGGTGTACTGCCGATGTGGGTTGGGTGACCGGCCATAGCTATGTGGTCTACGGCCCGTTGTCGAATGGCGCTACCACCCTCATGTTCGAAGGCGTGCCGAACTACCCGGACGCCGGGCGTTGCTGGGAAGTCATCGACAAACACCAGGTGACCATTTTCTACACCGCGCCCACGGCCATCCGCGCCTTGATGCGCGAAGGTGACGACTTCGTCACCCGCCACCAACGCAAGAGCCTGCGTCTGCTTGGCAGCGTCGGCGAACCCATCAACCCGGAAGCCTGGGAGTGGTACCACCGTGTGGTTGGCGACCATCGCTGCCCCGTCGTGGATACGTGGTGGCAGACCGAAACTGGCGGCATACTCATCTCGCCGCTACCGGGCGCCACCGCCTTGAAGCCAGGCTCGGCGACGCGCCCGATGCCGGGGGTTATCCCGGCACTGGTGGACGCCGCGGGACAGATAGTAGAAGGGGCCGCGGAGGGTAACCTCGTATTGCTGGATAGCTGGCCCGGCCAAATGCGCAGCGTGTTCGGCGACCATCAGCGCTTCATCGACACCTACTTCAAAACCTACCCAGGTACATACTTCACCGGCGACGGCGCGCGTCGCGACGAAGACGGGTACTGGTGGATTACCGGCCGCGTGGATGATGTCATCAACGTCTCTGGTCACCGCATGGGCACGGCGGAAGTGGAAAGCGCGTTAGTGGCACACCACTCGGTGGCGGAAGCCGCCGTCGTGGGTTACCCGCACGAGATTAAGGGACAAGGTATCTATGCCTATGTCACCCTGAAAGTAGGTATAGAGCCGAGCGAACAGCTGCGACAGGAGTTGCGCGCCACGGTAAGGCAGATGATCGGGCCCATTGCCGCTCCTGATGTCATTCAGTGGGCACCAGGTTTGCCGAAGACGCGTTCGGGAAAAATCATGCGGCGCATCTTGCGCAAAGTGGCCGCCAACGAGCTCGGCAGCTTGGGCGATACCTCGACGCTCGCTGACCCGGCCGTGGTCCAAAATCTCATCGACCATCGCGGCGGCTGAAAAGCTCCCTCCCATGTGGGAGGGAGCTTGCTCTCGAATCTGCAAAAGAAAACGGGGATGGCCCTTGCGGACCACCCCCGTTGCTAGGAGCACTGAAGGCTTGGACTAACCTGATCAGAACTCGTAACGCAGGCCCACCTGCACGCGCCACAGCGACTGCTGGGGCGGGTTGGCGTTGAGCGAGACATTGCCGATGCCGGTGCCAGCAACGTTCGACAGACCACGGTAGATGTACTTGCCCGTGGCAGCATCGATGCCCTCCACGCCCACCGGAGCTACGGTGTACGGGAACCCGACCTGGCCGTAGTTGCCCCACTTCTTGTTGAGCATGTTGGCGACGTTCAGGATGTCGATGGTGAGAACGCCCTTGTGCCCTTCGCCGAAGCCCGGCAGTTCCTGACGGAGCTGCAGGTCCGCCGTGGTGAGCCACGGGCTGCGGAAGGCATTGCGCGGCGCAATCTTGCCACGGTACTTGTCGAGGCCGTTCGCGGTAATCCACGAGTCGAGCAGCGCCCAGTTCAGGCCAGTGGCCGTCGCCGAGGAGAACAGCACGTCCGTCGGACCATTCGGCACGTAGAACAACTGACGGAAGCGGTTGTCCTGACGCGGGTCGCCGAACACGGTAACGGCTGCCAGGTCGGCATTGTTGCCAGTGAGGCCCGAAGCCGTACCCGCGAAGGTGAAGCTGAACGGCAAACCGGCACGACGCTCCACGAACAGGTTCACGGCCGTCTCGTTGTCGCCGAACAGGTTCTTGCGCCAGCTCAAACGCAGCGGGAAGCGGTGACGCACTTCGTAGTTGGACGTAGCCAGTTCCGGGTTGTTCACATCGGAAGTGGCCATGTTGTCCCAGTTCGACAGGGCGACCGAGCTCGTGGCCGGGCTGACGTCCTTGGCGCGCGTGTAGGCATAACCCAGCGAGAAGTCGAACTTACCCGCACCAACGTCCCAGGTCTTGGCCGCTTCCAGCGACAACACCGAGCTCTTGCCCTGGTTGGTGTTGGTCAGCACCAGGTCATTGATGCCCGAGTTGCGCGTCTGCGAGGTGGAACCGATGAACGCCGGGTCCGTGGCGCGGTAGCCGTAGCGCGTGCGGCCATCCTGCAGTGTGCCGATCGGCACGAGGCGCAGGTCCTGCCAGAGCACGGCATTCTTCACCTTCGTGTACTGCAGTTCGGCAGACAGCTTCCAGTCCTTGCCGAAGCCCAGGATGTCCGTCTCGTGGTCGACACCCAAGGTGTACTTCCAGCTGCTCGGAATCTTGAAGTTCGGCGCCAGCGCATTGACCGTACCGGCACCCGCCAGCGTGGTCTGCTGCGTCTGCACGGCGGCCGGAATGTCGAAGCCGTTGAAGCCGCGCAGCGCCGCCTGCTGCAGCGCCGTCAGCACTGCCGTGGGGCTGGTGGAGGCGCTGATGCTCTGGCTGGCCAGCACGATGCCGTCATTGCTGTAGCTGTTGCTGATCCAGACGTTCGGCGTACCACCGCCGAACAGGCCGATACCACCGTGGACCTGCGTATCTTCACGCCAGTTCCACTCGAAGCCGAGGCGCGGGCTGATGAGCTTGCGGCCGTCCAGCGTGTCGTTGCTGTTGAAGCCATAACGGGTGAGGAAGCCCGGGTTCGAACGCGGTGCATCGCCGGAAGTGAAGCGCTCCGCACGCACACCGTAAGTAACGAGCAGATTTTCGGCGACCTGCCAACGGTCCTGCAGGTACAGGGCGGTGTTGGTGAAGCCAAAAGCTGCGGCAGCGTCATCCGGGTTGTTCGGATTCGACAGCACGGAGTTGGTGTAGGTGAACGAAGCAGCCACGCGGTTGGTGAAATCCGCGAGGTTGTTGAACACGTACGAACCCTGAGCGTTCTGCACGAAGATGTTGAACACGTCGAGCGAGTCACGCTCGAGGCCAGCTGAAAGGGTGTGGTCACCCAGCAGGTAGTTGGCCTTGAACTTCCACTGCTCCGTTTGGTTACGCAGCTTGTTGGCATGGCGCGAGATGTCCGGACCGATGACCACGGCGCCACTGTTGGCGAAGCCGTTGATGGTCATCTGGGCGAAGGTGTCGCCGCCCAGCGGGGCCTGACGGTTCGCGACCTTCTTCTTGGCGTACTTGAACTCGGTGGACAGCGCGTCCGACCAAGTGGAGAACACCTGCACGACCTGCTGGTCGAGCTTGTAGCCGCGCTCGTACCACTGCGAGGGCGATGCGAAGGTACGCGTCGTCGCACTGGTGGTGAAGCCGGTGGCATCGAAGTCTTCGGTGCGCTGGTAGCTGTAGCGCACGCGATGGTTGTCGTTGATGTTCCAGTCGAGGTTGACGAGAACCTTCTCGCTTTCCTCAGGCACCGAAACCGGAATAGCCAGCGGGTCGTAGTTGTAGGTAGCCTTGGCCGCCGCAACCACCGAGTCATATTCCGCCTGCGTTGGCGCAAGCAACTGTGCCGGCAGCGCAGAACCGGCCGGGCCCACCGGCACCGGAGCCGTACGCTCGAACTTTTCGTAGTTGGCGAAGAAGAACAGCTTGTCCTGAATGATGGGGCCGCCGAAGGTGCCACCGTAGCTCTTCTCTTCGAAGTCAAGACGGATGGTCTTGTACGGCGTCAGCCCGGAGCGGTCCTTGGTCTTGGAACCGGCCATCGTGTCGTCGTTGTAGTAGTAGTAAGCCGAACCGTGGAATTCGTTGGTGCCCGACTTCGTGACGACGTTGATGGCGCCGCCCTGGAAGCCCGAATACTGGGTGTCGTAGGGCGAGGTGAGGACCGAGAGGCTCTGCACTGCATCGAGCGAAATGGGCGAGCGGTTGGTGGCGTAGCCCGAACCGTTCAGACCGAAGTCGTCGTTCTGCTTCACGCCGTCGACGGTGAGGCTATTGAAGCGGTTGTTCTGGCCAGCGATGGAGATGGCGTTGCCGTTCTGCGGGTCGAGGTAGATGGCCGGGTCGTTACGGACCACGTCCTTCAGGTCGCGGTTGATGCTGGGCGAGTTCTGGATTTCACGGGCCGAGAAGGCTGCCGTGACGCCGAACTGCGCTTCGCTTTCACGCGTGGCAGAAACTTCCACTTCGCCGACCACTTCCAGCGCCTTCAGCGAAACGCCGAGCGAGAAGGGACGACCGAGGCTGGTGAAGACGTTGTCGACCGTGCGGGCTTCGTAGCCGTCTGCCTGCACTTCCACGCGGAACGGACCACCGACACGCACGCCACCGGCGCCGAAGCGGCCAGCATCGTTCGTGGTGGACGAGGACTTCGTGCCCGACGGCACGTGCGTGATGGTGACCTTGGCGTTAGCGAGCGCCTTGCCATCGGCACTGGTGACAGTGCCGAGAATCTGCGCAGTAGTTTCCTGCGCGTGGGCCACACCAGGCGCGAAGCCGAGAACCGCGACGCCACCCAGCAGGAGCGGCGCGGAAAGGACACTGGAAACGGCGGCCGCAAGGCGCGCTGAACGACGGAACTGCACAGACATGGGGTGCTCCCTGTTTAATTCGAACAAATCTTGCCGGGTTGCCGGAAGGCAACACGGTGTATCCCGTTTATTGCACTGCATGAAGTTTAAGGGAAGATGACAGAAATCGTGTAATTCAAAATAAATTCATGAAAACGTTGTATTTTTACAACACATCGCGATCGGTTAGTGGTGTACGGAAACTGCCTACAGACGCCAAAACCGCCCAGGAGTTGAATGTTCCCGAACGACGGCACCTGCGGAACAGGTCCCGCCGGGAACGCGACGGTGACTGACCGGCCCTGCCTTCGGGCAGCCCAATCCCCCCTCCCCGGCTAGGTGGCACCGTCGCGTATTTTTTCTCCCGGTCAGCCCTCGTGTAGTCATCGCGTATCATATTCGCCCTTGCCGGCCATTCTCCGGTCGGCCTCTACCCTTGGGTGTCTCATGCAGATTGCGCATAACGTTGTCGTTTCCCTCATCTACACGCTGCGCGATGCAAGCGGTGCGGTGCTGGACCAGTCCAGCGCAGCCGAACCGCTCGCTTACCTGCACGGCAACGGCAATCTCATCCCGGGCCTCGAGCGCGAACTCGAAGGCAAGACGGCCGGCGAGAAGCTGCAGGTCACGGTTGCCCCAGAAGACGGCTACGGCGTCCAAGAGAAGGGCCTTATCCAGCAGGTGCCACGCCGTGCTTTTCAGGGCATTGCCAAGGTGGAGCAGGGCATGCGCTTCTACGCCGAAACCGAACACGGCCATCGTCAGGTAGTGGTCACTCACGTCGCCGGCGACATGGTCACCGTGGACGGCAACCACCCGCTGGCCGGTCAGACGCTGCACTTCGAAGTGGAAATCGCGGAAGTACGCGAGGCGTCGGCAGAAGAACTGGAGCACGGCCACGTGCATGGCCCGGGCGGCCACCACCACTAAGGCGCGCATTGCGCTAAACTGCTTCCCGTACCTCGGGGTGGCCTGTAAAGGCCCGAGATGTCGGTTCGCGCACAGCGCACCCCGGCAAACCCGTTGAACCTGATCCGGTTAGCACCGGCGTAGGGAAGCAGGTGCAACCGCCGGGGTTCCTCCGTTGGTTTGCTCTCCCCCAACGCCGGCATTGCCGGCGTTGTCGTTTCGGGAGAGCGCTTTGTCCTTGGTCCGTTTATCTAGAGCCATCGTCGGGGGCATGCTCGGCACCCTCGCGGCGCCCACGCTGCACGCCGCGACCACCGCTACCACGTCAGCGCCGCAAGCCGCTACCACTACCGATGCGGGAGAGGAAGGGGAAGTCATCATCATCGCTTCCCTGCGGCGCACGCCAGCCAGCAAACTCACTGCCAGCGCCGTGGTGCTCGACCAAACTTCGCTACAAGCGCCGGGTGCCCAGCACTTCGCCGACGCCATGGCCCAAGTGCCGAACCTGAACTTCGCCGGCGCCAGTTCGCGGCCACGCTACTTCCAGGTACGCGGCATTGGCGAACTGGAACAGTACGAAGGTGCGCCGAATCCTTCCGTCGGGTTCCTCGTCGACGGCATGGACTTCAGTGGCCTTGGCATGGTGGCCACGCTGTTCGATGTAGGGCAGATTGAAGTGCTGCGTGGCCCGCAGGGCGCACGCTATGG
>CALPVO020000123.1 GCA_943327025.2 Janthinobacterium lividum | reverse complement strand
GCTTCAGGAGTGTCGGCGCGGAACCCCGCCATTTCTCCACGCAACCACGCCGCAATACGCAAAGCCCCGAGCCTTGCATAGCGACGGCGGCTTTTGCGTTGCGATTCGCAGAAGTCATCGGTACAGAAAGTGAGCGGAACGACGGGTTGTGGCGAGCCATCTTGAGCGCAAACCAGCGTCTCCTGCCGCCCACGTGCGCCTACGGCGACAAACGGCAAGCCGGTCCCGGACTCGCTGCCGAGTCTGAAAGCACCTTGCGGTTCACGTATTTCTGCTTCGCTGAACAAGGCGTTGACGGCTGCCACCATGGGCGCGGTGGAACGGAAGTTCTTCGGCAGGGCGTAGTGGCGGCCCGCGGTGGCACTGCGCGCCTCGAGGTAGCTGTAGATGTCCGCACCACGAAACGCGTAGATAGACTGCTTCGGGTCCCCAATGAGTAACAAGGCCCGGTCTTGGCGGTTCTCCTCCAGGCAGTAGACCTTGTCGAAAATAGCGAGCTGCCGTGGGGAGGTGTCCTGGAATTCATCCACCAAAGCCACTGGGTACTGCGCACGGATACGGTCGCGCAAGGCCTTGCCCGCTTCCGTTCCCGGCGTACCGAGCGCTGCATGCAAGCGGTCGAGCAAGTCGGCAAAGCCAAACCGGCGCTGTTGCTGCTTCAGCCATTGCATCCGGGCCGCGAGCGAAGCCGCCGCGTGCCCACGTACTTGGGCGTCCAGCGGGGCAACAGCATCGACGGCTGCCAGCAACTCATCCAACTCCGCGCATTCCGGGGGCAACGGAACACAGTCCGCATTCTCCTTGCGTGACTCTTCCAGATAAGAGGCACGGAACCGGTCGAACTTGGTTTTTTCGGGAGGGGGTTCGAGGGCGCCCGCGGTGATCCATGCATCGAGTTGGCTAATCCACAGCTCAAGATGCTGCCTACCCAGCTTCTTGCTATCGAAGGGATAGACCTTTAGCGCCTTTATCTCACCCACCCACGCCCGCAGCCGCTGCACCCGCTCCGGCCAGCCCTCGATGAGCTGCTGCCGTTCCTCAAGGAAAGTGTCCAGCCTTTCACCGAGCGACGTGGCGTATTCCGTTGCCGACCAGTCTTCCGTCAGCAACCCACGACAAGAGGAGGCCAAAGTGGCCACATCCTCGAAGCTGCCGAGCACCAAATCGGCTTCCTTGCTGCCGAGTGGATAAACCTGCTGTCGCCAGTAATCCGCAGCCGCTTCGAGCAGCAAGGCGGTTTCGTTGGGCTGCAGTTCTTCGTCGAATAACGAGCCGCTGTCAAAGGCGTGTTCACGCAACATGCGCTGGCACCAAGCGTCGATGGTGAACACCGCCGCTTCGTCCATCGACTCCGCCGCACTGGCCAAACGCCAAGCGGCTTCTTCACGCTTGGCAGGGTCCGGGTAAGCAGCCAGCAAGCTTTGCAGGAAGGTGTCGTAATGCTGTGGCGGCTGTGCGCCACGGAAGCAGGCTGCTGCCTCCACTAAGCGCGAGCGAATGCGGTGCGAAAGTTCACGCGTCGCTGCTTTGGTGAACGTCATGACGAGCACTTGCGACGGCAGGAGTGCGGGCAGCCCCGTATCGCCATGGCCCAGCACCAGCCGCACATACAAGGCCGCAATGGTGAACGTCTTGCCGGTGCCTGCACTGGCCTCGATGAGGCGCGTGCCGCGTAGAGGCAAGGTAAGCGGGTCGAGCGCTGGGTTCGGCGAATCAGTCATCCGCTTCGCCTCCCGTTACCGCCGCTTCACTGCCGGCATAGTCTTCCAGCGTTCCTTGTTCGGCGGCCCAAGCGCTGAAGGCGCCATAGAGCTGCTGGCTCCAGTAAGCAAAGCTGGAGACATCCTCGACAGGTGACGGGCCGGCTTCCAGCAAGGACTCGTAATCGGGATACAGCCGCGCCAGACAGGGGTCTTCCACTTCGCCCCGCTGCTCGTAGCCATTGCCTTCATAAGCAACCCCCGGGTCGCTGTCTTTTAAGAAAGCGAGACCCGTTTTGATGGCTGTCGGCAGTGGCCCTGCACTGGCCAGACCGACCTGACGCGCGGCGACCAGCCCCTGCAGCACCGCCGCGCAGGTTTCCGCCGCCGGCGGCTTCAGCAACAACGTGCCGTCCGGTGCCACCAAACGCTGTGGCGATTGCTGCCCCGCCTGCCCGGCCTGCAGCAGCTCCACCCAAGCACCGAGTAACTTCTCGGGCTTCAATTTGCGCTTGGAGTTGCACAAACGGCTGGCGAGCAACTGCGCACCTTCACCCGCCTGTCGCGCTTGCACCCAGCGAACGACCATGGACGACAGACGAGACTGCAGCGCGATACGCAAGTTTGCGCCGGGCGCGCCCAAGGGCAGGCGACCCGCACGCTGCAAGCGACCCAACTCCTCTTCAACCCAGTCCTCGACTGCACCGGAGACCACAGGTAGCGGTTCGCGACTGACCCGGGTTTCCACGGAACGCAACACGTCCTGCATGAGGCCCCAACCTTCCAGCCCGCCCACGACAAACGGTTCTTCGTCGGGCGTGTTTTCATCCAGCCGGGGAAAGGCAACGCCAAGCCGCAACTTGAAGTATTCACGGACGGGGTTTTGCAGGAACCGAGCGAGTTCCTCGGCAGTAGGTGGCGTGGTGCTGAATGATTCCGGCGCAGCAGCAGCGAGTATGCCCCGTGGCTCTGCTTTTTGGTCTGCTTCTGGGGCTACTACTGGCACCAAGCTAATAGTGGGCTCGGCGGGGTACGCCTCGCGCCATTCGCGCGCATACGTGAACACGGCGCTGCGGCCTTGCGGGTTCCGAGCCAGAAAGTAACGCCGACTGAAAGGCTGCAAGGGGTGAATTGTGGTGCGCTCTTCGACAGCCGAAGGGCCCCACACTGCCGCGAGGTAGTCACGTAGCTGCGCCACCAGCACCGAAGGCGGCTGCTCGCTGTCATCGCGCGGGCTGCGCCCGGCCCAGCTTACGTACCACTGCTGCCGCGAAGACAGCAAAGCATCCAACATGAGTTGGCGGTCGTCATCGCGACCGGAACGGTCACCAGGGCGAGCCATGAAGGGACGCGCCATGAGATCGAAATCCGTACGCAGCGTCCGGCGTGGATAGTCGCCATCGTTCATGCCGAGCAAGCAGACCACCTTGAACGGCACCGCCCGCAGCGGCAACAGCGTGCAGAACGTGACACCGCCCGCGTGAAAGCGCCGCGCAACTCCCGGGTCATCAACGGTTTCCAGCCAGGCCTCACGAACCACATCGAGATCTACGGACTCAATGAAGCCCGCGTCTTCGCAAGCCTCGAGCCACGTGGAGAGCGCTTCATCGAGCGCCAACAACAGGACACGGTCCGGTTCACCAGCAGCGCTGAACAACTGCTGCAACAGCGAACGCAGCACCAGCGCCCACTCGCGGGGCGTGCGGTTCACACCGGCCTGCTCCCACCACCGCGCAATGGCAGCGAAGAGGTCCGCTACCGGCCCCAGCAAGGCAGCCTCGAGCCCACCGACTTCGGTGCTGGCCTCGATACCTTCCAGATGCCCCTCGCCAATGGCGTAGCCGAGCAGCAAGCGCTGCAAACCGAATTCCCAGCTGTTCTGTTCGCCGGCCTCGCCCAGACCAAGGGATTCGCGTTGGGCGCGATGCAACCCCCAACGAACGCGCGCGTCTTCCAGCCAACGGGCCACCAACGGGATATCGCCGGGCGCCAACCCGAAACGGGCTTGGAGCGCCGGAACTTCCAGCAAGGCTCGCAGACTGGACTGCGTGAAGCGTTCCGTGCGCGCGCCGAGCAGCCATTCCACGGCGACCAGCAACGGTGAGCGCCCACGGTCACGCAAATCCGCCACGCGGTAAGGAATGCGGCGCGGGTCGTCGGTGCGTTCATGCTGACCGAAGACCGAACGAATGGCCGGCTCAAACGCTGCGACATCCGGCATCATCACCACGACTTCGCGGGGCGCGAGCGGTGTTCCTGCGAGCCCTTCAGCGAACAGCCGCAACAACTGGTCGTGCAGAACTTCCACTTCGCGCTGCGCGTTGTGCGCGATGTGGAACACGATGGACCGGTCCGCGGCGGCTAACGGCGGCGGCGGATTTTCGCCAACCGGGACCAGATCGCGGATGCGGGCTTGTACTTGCGCCAGCAACGGCGCAGCGGGTTCCATACCGCCATCATCGAAGAGGTCGACGCGACGGTCGTCAAAGCACGCACGGCTTTGCGCAGCGCTGTCGTATTCGTCCAGGAGGCGGATGAAATCCCGCGATTGGCGCCCCCAACCGGCCAGCAAGGGGTGACCGTGGGGTGCGAGTTGCGCCAAGGACGCTCCCACCGCCGGCATGCCGGGACGCGGTGCATGGCGGCGCGAGGGCGCCTGCAGCATTTCCCGGTCCGGCAGGAGGTCTGCCCAATAGTGCCGGCAAGGGTTCGGCACGGCCATGACCACCTGACTGACCTTGGCCAACTCCGCTACGGCCTCCAGCGACTGCCTTGGCACGTGGGTAGTGCCGAATAACACCAAGCGGCGCGGCAGGCCACGCGGACGTTCTGCCCCCGGCGTTGCCTGTTGCAGTCCGCGCAGAAACGCCGCATGAACCGCCGGACGCGACAGGGCTGCCGCTTCCGGTGGCAACCGTTGCAGCAGCTCGCGCCACAAGGCCGACTGCCACAGGTCTTCAGCGCCCAGCGGCACCGGGGACCCCACCATGCCCGGCGCCCAGGAGTGCAACACGTCTTGCCCTTGTGCCCAGCTCTCCAGCCAGTCGCCGCGATGGACTTGGTATTGGTCGAAGAGGTCCGCGAGGCGCTGGGCCAACTGCAGGCGGCGCATGGCGACGGGTTCTTGCAGGAAACGCCGCAGCGGCGCGTATGCGTCCCCGGTGCCGGCGGGAGCTGCCTCCCCGGCCGCCAGCAGGCCAGGCAACATCGCCATGAGGCGCCAAGTGAGCGGATGCTTGTCCAGCGGCGAACGCCGCGGCACGGCGGCCGAACCGAGCACGGCACGATAGGCCCGCCACAAGAAACGGGCCGGCAATTCCACACGTACCGCCGCGCAGACGCCTTGGCTGGTCGCCAACTGCATCTTCAGCCACTCGCCCATGCCCTGGCTTTGCACGAGAAAACATTCTTCTTCGAGGGGCGCCAGGGGGTGGTCCCGTAGCCAGCCGGAAACCGCTGCGAACAGCTCTTCAAGGCGGTTGCCGTGGAGGACGATGAGACCGGGGTTGACCATACCGCCAAGGATGGCACGGTGCAGGCTCAGGGAGTGAGCCCGGGCGGCGCCTATGGGACAATTCGCCCATGAACAAGCCCACCGCTGCCGACACCGCCAAGCCCACGCCGGCGACGACGCCCGCCCGCCCCAATATCTTGGTCATCATGTATGACCAGATTGCTGCCAGCGCCCTGCGTTGCTATGGCAACCCGACGACCAAGACGCCGAACATCGACCGTCTGGCTGCGGAGGGCGTGGTCTTCGATAACGCCTACTGCAACAGCCCGCTGTGCACCCCGGCGCGCTATTGCCTCATGACCGGGCAACTGCCAACGCAGACGGGGGGCTACGACAACGCCGCCTATCTGCCCAGCACCGTGCCCACCGTGGCGCACTATCTGCGCGCCGCCGGCTATCGCACTATGCTCAGCGGCAAGATGCACTTCGTCGGGCCAGACCAACTTCACGGCTTCGAAGAACGGCGCACCACCGACATCTACCCGGCCGACTTCGGCTGGACGCCCGATTGGACGAACTTCGCTGAACGCATCGACTGGTGGTACCACAACATGTCGAGCGTCACTGGCGCCGGCGTGGCGGAAGTGACCAACCAATTGCTGTACGACGACGAAGTCGGCAATAACGCCGTCCGTGCTTTGCACGATGCGGCCCGCGCTGACGATGGCCGGCCGTTCTTCATGGTGGCGAGCTTCACACACCCGCACGACCCCTACGTCACGCGGCGCCAGTATTGGGACCTCTACGACGGCGTGGACATACCGCTACCGCGCGTGGGGCTTGCCGAGGAACCGCATCCCCATACGAAGCGCCTCATGCATGTCAGCGATATGGCAAACGCTACGATTACCGAAGACGACGTGCGTCGTGCGCGCCGCGCCTACTACGGCAACATCTCCTACGTGGACGACTGGACGGGCCGGTTGCTGGCAACGCTTGATGCGCTGCACCTGCGCAACGATACGGTGGTGATGTTGGTAGCCGACCATGGCGACCTGCTGGGTGAACACGGCCTTTGGTACAAGATGAGTTTCTTCGAAGATGCTGTTCGCATTCCGTTGGTCGTGCATGCGCCGGCGCGCTTTGCCGCTGGGCGCGTCGCCGCGCCGGTGTCGCTGGTAGACGTCTTGCCGACACTCGCAGACCTTGCCGGCGCACCAGCGCCGGTGCAGCCACTGGCAGGCACTACCCTGGTGCCCCTCTTGAACCACGCGAGCACAACCTCTGCAGTGGAAGCGACCGAACGCACGGTCGTCGGCGAATATATGGCCGAAGGTTCCATCGCACCGGTGGTCATGCTGCGTCGTGGCGAATGGAAGTTCATTCACTCGCCGGTGGACCCCGACCAATTGTTCCACCTTGCCAGCGACCCGGATGAAGTCCGAAACCTGGCGCAGGACCCAACCCACGCGGCAACGCTCGC
>CALPVO020000122.1 GCA_943327025.2 Janthinobacterium lividum | reverse complement strand
TCTCGCCAACGCGCATCAGCACGGTACCAAGCACCACTTCCCGACCATTTTGGGTGGCCGCACCAATGCGAATTTCGGAGCCTGTCGCCACCACAGCAACGTCCTCGACCCGGATGGTGGTACCGCCGACACTACGCACTACCAGCCCGCGTAGCTCCTCTAGCGCCGCTGCGCCACCGTCTAACTGGCCTGGAACTCTGAGCAGTACCTGCTGGCCGTTCCGTTCAATGTACGCGGCGCCGCGATTGGCGTTGTTACGCTCGAGGGCGTTAACTAGGTCCGCTAGCGTCAGTCCATAGGCCAGCAACCGGTCGGCATCGGGGTGGACCAGATACTGCTTCTGGTAGCCGCCCACCGTATTGACATCCGCCACGCCGGGTACGCGCAACAACTGCGGTCGGACAATCCACTCCTGCGCCTGCCGCAGCGCCTGCGCATCGACCGACGGCTTGCCACCGCCCGGCGGGGTCGTGGCATCAACGGTGTACATGAAGATTTCGCCCAGCCCCGTGGCAGCCGGTCCCATCTGCGGTTCGATACCTGCAGGCAAACCGCCACGCGCGGCCTGCAAGCGCTCGGCCACTTGCTGACGCGCGAAATACAGGTCCGTGCCTTCCTTGAACACGATGGTGACCTGCGAGAGGCCATACCGTGACAACGAGCGTGTGTAGTCGAGGCCGGCAAGCCCTGCCATCGCGTTTTCTAGCGGCAGCGTAATGCGCTGCTCGGCCTCCAGTGGCGTATAGCCCGCGGCTTCGCTGTTGACCTGCACCTGGACATTGGTGATATCCGGGACCGCATCAATAGATAGGTGCTGAAAGCTCCATAGCCCGACGGCACCCAGCGCTAGCGCGAGGACCAGCGTGGCTACGCGAAAGTCCACACTCAGTTTGATTAAGCGATCCAGCATGTTGGTGCTCAGTGGTCGTGGCTGGCGCCGGACTTTTCGATGTCGGCCTTGATCAGATAACTGTTCTCGGCAACATACGCGGTCCCCGGCTTCAGCCCACCCAGTACCTCGATCCAGGTGTCATCTTGGCGACCGAGTTCCAGCATGCGCACCTCGTACGTGTCGCCGACCTGTGCAAACACCACCGTGAAATCGCGGAAGCTCTGTAGCCCGGACTTTCTAACGGCCAGCGGCACGCGTTCCGCCGCTACTTGGACATCTCCCTGCACGAACAGGCCAGGTGCCCAACGACGCTCGGGATCTTGAAGTGCCACACGCGCCACATACAGTCCCTTGAGCTGCGCGTTGCCATCCACGGCCGGCGACACTCGCTGAATCTTGCCTTCAGCTGTCAGCTCACCCTCCGCGCCACGCAAGACTACGCGCTGTCCGGCTTTGACTCGTGCGAGATCACGCGGGAAGAGCGTCAAATCCACCCACAGCTTTCGATAGTCCGCGACCACGAATAGTGGTTCACCGGTGGCGGCTTCTCCGGGGTTGGCGTTCCGTTCGACCACCGTGCCGTCAATCGGCGAAATGACATCGTAGTTGGTCAGGCTCTCGTTGCTCTCAATGACCGCCAACGTTTCGCCCGCGCGCACAGTATCCCCAACGGAGCGGAGCACCCGACGGATAGGCCCAGGGAAGCGCGCCGACACACTGCGAACGCTCTCCCCGTTGGGCATCACCCTGCCGCGCAAAGACAAGACTTCGGCGATACTGGCCGCGCCCGCCGCTTCGGTGCGTACCCCGGCACCGCTCGCCGTTGCCGCCGCGATGGTAGTCCGCCCCTCAAAACTGTCGAACTTCCACTCGTGCTGGCTACCGGCTTTCGCCGCTTTCACCACCACGCTAAAAGAATGGGGCTCCTCCACCACCGCATCTCCGCGCAGGTAGCCTTCCTTCGCTGTAAACGCTATCCGATTGACCTCACCATCCAGCCGTCGCAGTTCTACCGAGACTTGTACTCCGCTCGGCGGCAAGGGCTTGTCATCCTCGTAGAGGTAGACGTGAAACTCGGGAGGCACACCTTCCTCGAAGACCTGCAACTCCAGAGCGAAATTGCCGTCGCGGAGCAAGCGACCACGATGCGCCCCCCGTTCGTAGGCAGCAGGCGCGGCGCCATGCCCTGCAGTGACATCTGGCGCTTCGCTGGACCCACAAGCTGCCAGCATCAGCATCGCCACTAGCATCCCCACTAGCATCGCCACGTGGAGTGGCATCGGCAACGCAGGAAGTGTCAGTCGTCGCATAGTCATCGGGTTTCTCCGGCGGCGTTCAGGGCCGTGCCTGTCAGCCTTTCAATCTCGATGCGCAGCAGATGAAAGCGGGCGGCGGACTCCAGCAACCGCAATCGACCCTCCAGCAGTTCACGCTGCGCCGTGGTCCATTCGAGGTACGAGTAGCGACCGCGCTCATAAGCATAGGTCGCCTGCGCCAGTGCAGTCTCCAAGCGCGGCATCAGTTCCGTACGCAGGGTTTTGGACAAGGCCTGCTCATGCTGCAACTGCGTGAAGGCGGAAAACAACTGCGCCCGCAGCTTCAGCCTTTGCGCCTCCCGGCCAGTACCGGCCAGTTCGCGCTGTGCCCGCGCGCGGTCGATGGCGGGCTGTGCAGTACGCGAAGCAAACAGCGGCATAGTGATGCCGAGTACCAGCGCCACGTCGTTGCTCTGTTCAAAACGACGTACGCCCAGAGTCAAACGAGGGTCCGCGCGGCGCTGCAGTTCGGCAAGGCGAATCTCTGCGTCCCGCATGCGCTCTTCGGAGGCGAAGCGCAGTAACTCCGGCGTTTGCGCAATGCGGCTGGCCAGCGCTTCGAACGACTCCGTCTCCGGCAAGGTCAGCAGGTCGCCAGTAGCTCGTCCGAAACGAACTTGCTCTTCACCCATCGCAGCAGCTAGATACCGACGCGCGATTTCCAACTCATGTTCGGCGTCCTGCACCAGCAGTTTGGCGTCCCATAACTGCACGCCCGCCCTGGCGGCCTCGGCGGGCGGCGCCCTGGAGGCCTTCACACGCTCTTCCACCTTCAGTTGCCCGGCTTGTGCAATTTGAACGGCGTTGCCGGCGAGTTCGTACCGCCACTGTCCGGCCAGTACCTCCAGGTAGCGCCGGGCAACTTCGGCAACCACATCCAGTTGCTGCGCCGCCTGCTCATTGAGCAACCGCCCTCCGTCGGCCTCGACCACGGCACTGCGTCCGGCGGCCTTTCCCCCCAACTCCACTACTTGTGACAGGAGCAAGCTGGACTGGGCGACATCGAAGCCACGATGCGCCCCCGTTCCCAAAGCGTCTTCGACGAGGAACTCCACTTGGGGTTGTGGACGGAACCCCGCCTCGGCTTGGCGGGTGCTCAGGATGCGCTGCGTGAACTGGAAGCCCGCAAGTTCGGGACGCGTCTTGAGGGCAAGGTCTACCGCCCCAGCCAGCGTCAATGGCGCCGCAGCCGCCTCGGCGGCCTGGGCCGCACCGCCCCACGACAACAAACCACTGAGTGCCACCACGGGCAGCCAGGAAAAACGCATGTGGAACCTCCAGGAACCTCTTGCGGCCAACCAAGAAAGGCGCCAAGTGCCAATTCAGGCGACGCGGTTGGGAGCGGATACAGGAACCGCAGCGGCTAGAAGTTAGACACACCCAGCCCAATGCCGCCGTCGACCTCGAGGCCGACGCCCGTCACCCACTCGGCGCGGACCAGGAACTCGATGGCCTCGGCAATCTCGAGGCCCGTGCCGATGCGGCCGAGCGCGTGCAGGCCGGCCACCGCCTTGTAGCGTGCCTCCGCCTCTGCGGCGTTAAACAACCCGGCGCGCAGGTTCAGCTCCGTGGAAACCGCGCCCGGCAGAATGCAGCCCACGCGGATCTGCTTCGGGCCGAGCTCCGCCGCCATCACGCGCGTCAGGCCTTCGACTGCCGCCTTGGTGGTGGCATAGGGCGAGGCGCCCGGGAAGGCGCGGCGCGTATGCGTGGAGCCGATGAAGATGATGGCACCCTGGGTCTGCTCCAGGTGCGGCACGGCCAGGCTCGAGAGCATCATCGCGGAGATGACGTTCGTATCGAAGGCCTCCTTGAGGAAGGCCTCGGTGTAGCCGTCGACCGGCTGGCGGTACATGTTGGCAGCATTGTTAACCAGCGCATCCAGCTTGCCGCCGTGGGCCACCGCGGCGGCGATCATCGCCTCGCGGTCGGCCTGCACGGTCACGTCGCCCACCACGGCCCGGCAGGCCGGGCCGATCGATGCCGCGACGGCCTCCAGCTTGTCCTTGCGACGGCCGGTGATGGTCACCTTGGCGCCACCTTGCACGAACAGGCGCGCACTGGCCTCGCCGAGGCCCGAACCGCCGCCGGTCACCAGAACCGACATCCCCTTGATCTCACGCATGCTCTCTCTCCGGTCCGTGTCTTCAGGTGTCCGCCGAGCTACTCGCGCAGCCCGGCCTGCCGCAGCATCGGCAGCAGCTTGTCACCGAAGTGGGCCAGGCCGTCGTCGTAGTTCACCCAGCTGAGCGTCAGCCCGTCGAGGCCGGCCTTGTGGAAGGCCAGCAGCTTGTCGACGATTTGCTCGGCCGTGCCGACCAGCGGGATGGCGCCGTAGCCGGCAATGAGGTTGGCGGCCATCGACTCCCAGCCGTCGCCCAGCGCGCTCTTGGAGTTTGGCACCAGCACGTCCAGCAGGTTGCGCACGCCCTCCCAGTCGCCTTGGCGCTGGACGTACTCCTCGACGAACTCCTGGGCTTCCTTCTCCGTCTCGCGGCAGACCACGTAGGCCTGGCCGAACACCTGCAGGCGCCGGCCGTACTTTTCGCGCGCGAGGCGGCGGCCGTTGGCGGCAATCTCGCCGGCGGTCGGGATGTCCTTGGCGACCACGAAATTGATGTCCGTATGCTGCGCGGCGAACTGCTGGCCGCGGGCGCTGTTGCCGGCGCTCATCAGCACCGGGTGCGGTCGCTGGATGGGCTTCGGCTCCGAGTACGCGCCGGGCGACTTGAAGTGCGTGCTGTCGTAGTCGAACGTGCCCTCGCGGGTCCACAGCTCCTTGCAGAGGCTGATCCAGTCGTCGGCGACGTCGTACCGGACGTCGTGCTCCTTCTGGGGGATACCGAACATCGCGATCTCTCGCTCATTCCAGCCGGCGACGATGTTGAGCCCGAAGCGGCCGCCGGAGATGTGGTCGATGGTCGCGACTTCCTTGGCGGCACGGATGGGGTGCACCGTCGGCACGTGGAAGGTGGCGAAGATTGAGATCTGTTCGGTGACGGCCGAGAGGCCGGCCGCCCAGGTAAAGGTCTCGAAGTTGCGGTGGTTGAAGTTGACCTTGCCGCCCATGCCCTTCCAGCGCGCCACCGGGATGATGGCCTCGATGCCGAGCCGGTCCGCCTTCTGCGCGATGCGCTTGGACTCCTCCCAGCTGACCTTCAGGGTCTCGGGGCGATCCGTCATGGAGCAGCCGCTGCTGACGTTCAGCCCGAAGATGGCGAGCTTCAGCTTGTTCTTCGACGTCATCAGCGGATGCGTCGTGTTCTCTTGGTCGTCGTTCACGCTGTCGTCCCCCTCGCGGCCGGCTGTAGCGGCCTTTCCCCGAGTGTATACCCGTGCCATGGCCCGTGTATGCTCAGCCGGGCGGGTTGTGCACAGGTGCCGGCCCCGTGCGAGGAGAGGGAATGATTCGATACCTGAAGTCCGGGATGCGCCCGGCCGATGCTGCCACCGGGGACGCCAAGGTGCGCGCGGTGGTAGAGGAGATGCTGGCCGCCATCGGCGCACGCGGCGACGACGCCGTCCGCGAATACTCGGAGCGCCTCGACAAGTGGTCGCCGCCGAGCTTTCGCCTGTCACGGGCCCAGATCGATGCCTGCCACGCCGAGCTGCCGGCGCAGGCCATCGCGGATATCCGCTTCGCGCAGGCCCAGGTGCGGCGCTTCGCCGAGATCCAGCGTGCCGCTTTGCAGGACGTGGAGGTCGAGACGCTGCCCGGCGTCATCCTCGGCCACAAGAACGTGCCGGTCAGTTCCGTGGGCTGCTACGTGCCCGGCGGCAAGTACCCGCTCGTCGCCAGCGCGCACATGAGCGTGGTCACCGCCAAGGTCGCGGGCGTGCCGCGCGTCATCGCCGCGGCGCCGCCGTTCAACGGGCGGCCGGCGCCGGCCATCGTCGTGGCGATGGACATCGCCGGAGCGGACGAGATCTACGTGCTGGGTGGCGTGCAGGCGGTCGGCGCAATGGCACTCGGCACCGACACGATCGCGCCCGTCGACATGATCGTCGGCCCGGGCAATGCCTATGTGGCGGAGGCCAAGCGCCAACTCTACGGCCGCGTCGGCATCGACCTCTTCGCCGGCCCGACCGAGACGCTCGTGATCGCCGACGACACCGTCGACGGCGAGCTGTGCGCGGCGGACCTGCTAGGCCAGGCCGAGCACGGGCCGGACTCGCCCGCCATCCTGCTGACCACCTCCGAGAAGCTTGCTCACGCGACGATGGCCGAGGTGGAGCGGCAGCTTACCGTCCTGCCCACCGCCGGCATCGCCGGCCAGGCCTGGCGCGATTACGGGCAGGTTATCGTCTGCGACACCGATGCGGAGATGGTGCAGGTGGCGGACGACATCGCCTCCGAGCACGTGCAGGTGATGACGCGCGACCCGGACTTCTTCCTGCGCAACATGCGCAACTACGGCGCGCTATTCCTTGGCCCGGAAACCAATGT
>CALPVO020000121.1 GCA_943327025.2 Janthinobacterium lividum | reverse complement strand
GGGCGACTTCACGGGTTCGCAAACGGTGCCGCCCGTGGCGGAAACCGGCCTGACGTTCGTGGAGAACGCGCTCATCAAAGCGCGCCACGCGGCATTGCACACGGGTTTGCCGGCGCTGGCCGACGACTCCGGTCTCGCGGTGGACGGTCTCGGCGGTGCGCCGGGCATCTGGTCCGCGCGGTACACCTTGCTGCCTGCTCCCAGCCTCGTGGGGCTGGACCCGTTCGCCGTGGCGGCGCAGTTAGCGGCCGACCCCCGCAGCGGTAACGATGCCGAGAACAACGCGCGGCTGGTAGCAGCGCTGGAGGCAGCGCCCGACCTTGCGCGGACGGCGCGCTATCACTGCGTGCTGGCTTTCGTGCGACACGCGGCAGACCCGGTGCCGCTCATCGCTGCCGGTGCCTGGGAAGGGCGTATCACTACCACACCCAGCGGTACCGGCGGCTTCGGTTACGACCCGCTGTTCGTGCTGCCCTGTGGCCGCACCGCGGCGGACATGCCGGACGCTGAAAAGCATGCACAGAGCCATCGCGGCGCCGCGTTGCGGGCGTTCCTCACGGCTTGGCAGGCGCAGGCTTGAACTGCTACCGCTCGTTTGAGTTACCGCTGCATGCTTGAACTGCCGCCCCATGCTTGAGCTGCCGCCCCATGCTTGAGTTGCCGCCACTGGCCATCTATGTGCACCTGCCCTGGTGCGTGCGCAAGTGCCCTTACTGCGACTTCAACTCGCACGCGCTGAAACCGGCGGAGGAGAGTGCGGCCGCTGGGAGAGCCGCGGGTATGGACTTTGGCACGGACAGTGCTGCTGCCGGCGCCCCGCGTTTGCCGCCCGCGCAGGAAGCGGCCTACCTGAACACCTTATTGGCCGACCTGCGGCAGGATTTGCCGCTGCTCGAAGGCGTAGCAACGCGTGCGGTCAGCTCCGTATTCATTGGCGGCGGGACGCCCAGCCTGTTTTCCGCTGAAGGCATCGCGTTTCTGCTGCATGGTCTGCGCGAAGAGCTACCGTTCGCCGCCGATTGTGAAGTGACGCTGGAGGCGAACCCGGGCACGCTCGAATGCGGGCGCTTTGCCGGCTACAAGCAGGCCGGGGTGAACCGCATTTCGGTGGGGGCGCAGACCTTCTCGCCGGCGCAGTTAAAGGCGCTGGGGCGCATTCATGGCGCTGCGGACACGCACGCGGCCGTGGCGGAATTGCACGCGGCCGGCTTGCTGAACCACAACCTAGACCTGATGTACGCGTTGCCGGGGCAAACCACGGCCGAGGCGCTGGTGGATGTGGAGGTGGCGTTGGCACTGCGCCCGCCGCACCTCAGCTACTACCAGCTGACGCTCGAGCCGGGCACGGTGTTTCACCATCGCCCACCCCCCGCCATGCCGGACGATGAGGCAGCGGCGGATTTGGAAGCCGCAGCCCACGCGAAGCTGCGTGCCGCGGGCTTGCACCGCTACGAGGTGTCCGCTTGGGCCCAGCCTGGCCACGCCTGTCGGCACAACCTGAACTACTGGACGTTCGGCGACTACCTCGGGCTGGGCGCCGGCGCCCACGGCAAGCTGACGCGCCCAAGTACTGGCGAGGTGTTGCGCACCACGAAGCAGAAGCAGCCGCGCGAATACCAACGCGACCTGGCCGCCGCGCGAACGGTGGAGAGCATTCCGCCCAAGGACCGGCCCTTCGAGTACATGCTGAACGCGCTGCGGTTGGCAGATGGGTTCGCTGTGGCGGGCTTTGAGCAGCGCACCGGCTTGCCTTGGCACGAGGTGGAGCCCACGGTAGCGCGTTTGGCGGAGCTAGGGTGGCTGGAGCCGACGCAGCCGGAAGCGCTCACGCCCCTTGGGGCCATCAAAACGTCAGCCGAAAGTGCTGTGAAGGCAGCGGACTGGCGGCCTACGACGCGCGGATATGCCGTCCTGAACGCCTTGGTGGAGGCCTTTCTGCCCGACAATGGGGCCGATACTGCCTGAATGCCGATAGGGGACAGGAAGTCAAGCGTCGCGCTGCAAGTTGTGCACAGCGGCGGATGGCAACGGCGCCGTAGCAGGTTACGTCACATACCTGTGTCGCGAGGTGAAGACACGGCGACTAACCTATTGATTAATAAAGTAAAAACGTGCTGTTCATTTTTTAACCAAACTGACATTTTTGCGATTTTCCGCAGTGCATGCGTCCGCGGCTGAGCATTCGTCCACAGAGTTATCCACAGCTTTTGTGGATAACTTTTCTAGCGGATCCAATGGTCTTTTTTGTGTGCGTTGCAGCACTGCCGGCGGCGGTTTTTGCCGTGCCTCTTGCCTGATGCCGACACTGACGGTATTCTTCACGGCTCACTTAACCACGGACGCGCATCATGAAGGCCGCCATCCACCCCGATTACAAAGCCATCTCGGTCACCTGCTCCTGCGGGAATGCCTTCGAGACGGGTTCTACGCTCGGTCACGACCTGCAGATTGAAGTCTGCTCGGCCTGCCATCCGTTCTACACCGGCAAGCAGAAGATCGTGGACACCGGCGGTCGCGTCGACAAGTTCCGCAAGAAGTACGCCCAGGGCGCCGCTGCGGCCCGCTAAGGCGGTCGGAGCGGCAGCGGAACCGTTTCGCGGTTCCGTCGTCCAAGAAAGGCGCCAGGTTTCGGCCTCGGCGCCTTTTTCATTGCCCGCCATTTGCATTACGCTCCGGCGGGTACCTACCCGGAAGCCGCCCATGCCAGCTAACCGTCCGTCGTCCGTCATTCTCGCCGCTTTGGCGGCCCTGCTCCTTGCCGCGGGTGCGCCTGGTCAGGCTTCGGCCATGTCCGAGAAGGCGGAAATCAAGCTCGGGCGCGAGCAGCACCAGAAGGTGCTCGCCGAGATGGGCGCCTACGACGATGACGCCGTGCAGGCTTACGTCACCGAGCTGGGCCACAAGCTGGCGCTGAAGAGCGACTGGCCGAAGCTGGAATGGACCTTCACCGTGGTCGATACGGACGACGTGAATGCCTTCGCGCTGCCGGGCGGCTTCGTCTACATATCGCGCGGCATCCTGCCGTACCTGAACTCCGAGGCGGAACTGGCGGCGGTGCTGGGCCATGAAATTGGCCACGTGACGGCGCACCACGGCGCCAAGCGCCAAACGCGCGGGACGCTGGCCAATCTCGGCGCTGCCGCTGCCACCATCCTCACCGGGCAACCCATCGTCGGCGACTTGGCCAACGTGGCGGGCGCGGCATGGGTGAGCGGCTATGGGCGTGAACAAGAACTGGAGGCGGACCGCTTGGGCGCCGAGATTCTCGCGCGCACCGGCTACGACCCCCAGGCCATGACGCGCGTCATCGGCTCCTTGAAGGACCAGGAATTGTCGGAGGTGCGTCGGGCCAGAGCGGAAGGGCGCAAGCCCCGCGTCTATCACGGCGTGTTCGCCTCGCACCCCGACAACGACCAGCGCTTGCAGGAAGCCGTGAAGGCCGCCAAGCGGGTAGAAGGTCGCGCCACCGGTCAGGACCAAGGGCGCGAGATCTACCTGAAGGCCGTCGACGGCGTGGCGGTTGGCACCAGTCGGGCGCAGGGCGTGGTGCGTGGCAGTCGTTTCTTCCACGCCGACATGGGCGTGACGATGGCCTTTCCGAGCGGCTGGGGCGTGCAGAACGAGAAAGAGCGCATCCTCGCCGTTGCCGCGGACAAGAACTCCGTGATGCAGGTCACCGTGGGCGCTATTCCTCCCAAGGTGGACACCCCGCGCAAATACTTCGCCGCCGTGGCTGGCAATTACGGGTCTGTGGGCGGTGCTCGCGAGCTGGAGATTAACGGTGCGCCGGCCTTTACGGGCGTGGTGCGCGGCACGCAGACGCCGTTCGGTGTGCGCCCTTCGCGCGTGGTCATCATCCAGTTCAACAACCAGTTCTACCGCATCGACGGCGCTAGCCGGGGCGGTATGGACGTACCGGAAGCGGATGGGCTGATTTTGTCGTCCGCTTCGACCTTCCGACGGCTGAAGGAGGCCGAGTTCGCCTTGGCTGAGCCAGACCGCCTGAAGGTGACGAAAGTGGCGCCCGGAACGACCATGGCAGGCCTGGCCAAGACCTCGCCGCTGAAGAGTTACGCGGAAGAAACGTTGCGCCTGTACAACGGTTTTTACCCCAAGGGCGAGCCGGAGGCCGGCAGCCTCGTCAAGACGGTCCGCTAGCGCCGCTTGAACACCCTGCCGGTGAGTGTTTTCGGGGCATCGGCAGGCCACCTGTCCTCGTTTCCACACCTTGATTTGTGCACTGCACCGTGACACATTGCCGGGGTACCTAAGACCGCGCGTGAGAACCGACCATGGCCAAGAAATTCCAGCTGACCAACCTCGAAACCGGCAAGTCCTCGGAACTGTCCGCTTTGTCGCCCACGCTGGGTCCAGACGTGGTCAACATCGGGTCGCTCAACAAGGACCATGGGGTTTTCACCTTCGACCCGGGCTTCATGTCCACCGCTTCGTGCGAGTCGAAAATTACGTACATCGACGGCGACAACGGCGTGCTGCTGTACCGCGGCTACCCGGTCGAGCAACTCGCGGAAAAGAGCAGCTTCCTGGAAGTGTCTTATCTGCTCATCAACGGTGAATTGCCGACTGCCGCGCAGTTGAAGGAATTCACCGGGAACATCACCCGCCACACCATGCTGAACGAGACGCTGCAGCGTTTCTACAACGGTTTCAACTACGACGCGCACCCGATGGCGATGGTGTCTGCGGTGGTGGCCTCGATGGCGGCGTTCTACCACGACGCCATGGACATCTACAGCCCGCGCCACCGCGAAATCTTCGCGCACCGCATGCTGGCGAAGATTCCCACCATCGCGGCGGCCGCGTACAAGCATTCGCTCGGTCAGCCGTTCATGCACCCGAAGAACGATCTCGACTACTGCAGCAACCTGTTGAACATGTTCTTTGCAGTGCCTTGCGAAGACTTCCAGGTGGACCCGGTGGCGGCCGAGGCGTTGGACCTGCTGTTCATCCTCCACGCAGACCATGAGCAGAACGCCAGCACCAGCACGGTGCGTTTGGCCGGCAGCACGGGCACCAACCCGTACGCCGCTATTTCGGCAGGCGTTTCCGCGCTGTGGGGCCCTTCGCATGGCGGTGCCAACGAAAGCGTGCTCGTCATGCTCGAGGAAATCGGCACCGTCGACAACATCTCGCGCTTCCTGGCCAAGGTGAAGGACAAGGAAGACAACACCAAGCTCATGGGCTTTGGTCACCGCGTCTACAAGAACTTCGACCCCCGCGCCAAGATCATTCGCGGCATGTGCCACAAGGTGCTGGCCAAGCTGGGCCGTGCGGACAACCCCTTGCTCGAACTGGCGCAGCGCCTCGAAGAAATCGCCCTCAAGGACGAATACTTCGTGTCGCGCAAGCTGTACCCGAACGTCGACTTCTACTCGGGCATCATCTACAGCGCGCTCGGCATCCCGCGTTCCATGTTCACGGTCATGTTCGCTATCGCCCGCACTGCCGGCTGGGTGGCGCACTGGCAGGAAATGATCGCGGACCCGGGCATGAAGATTGGCCGTCCCCGCCAGCTGTATTCCGGCTCGGGCAAGCGGGACTACACCGACATCGCCAACCGCGGTTAAGCCGACCGCATCGACGATGTTTTCGGAAAGGGGCCTGCGGGCCCCTTTTCGCTTGATGCCTCGTTCACCTCTGTGCCGTTATCGTCACAAATGGTATGGTTGTTGCTCCCAACGAGGACTGCGCCATGCCGAAGCCAAGCTTCCCCGACGAAATCGAATTCCGCGGCCTGAACACGCCCATCCGCACCGAATCCAGCGTGCGTAACTTGGCCGTGGAGGGCGTTATCCCGGCGGATATCCGTGGCGCCTTCTTCCGCTCCGTGCCGGACCCGGCCCACCCGCCCATGACCGCCGGTCACACGCTGCTGTCGGCGGATGGCATGGTGGCGAAATTCCTGTTCACGGAAGGGCCGGACGGCACCACGGCGGTGGATCACGATCTCCGCTACGTACACACGGCTCGCTACCAGGCCGAGCAAAAAGCGCGCCGCAGCCTGTTCGGGCGCTACCGTAACCCGTTCACCGACGACCCTGCGGCGGCGGGAGTGGACCGTACCGTGGCGAATACGACGCCGGTATTCCACGGTGGCTATCTGCTGGCTACCAAGGAAGATGGCCGTCCGTACCGCATGAACCCGCATACCCTCGAGACCTACGGCTCCTGGGATTACGCGGGCAAGCTGAAGTCGGAAACGATGACGGCCCATGTGCGCGTAGACCCGGTAACCGGCGAGATGTTCTCGTTCGGTTACGAAGCCACGGGCCTTTGCTCGAAGACGATGAGCTACTTCATCGTCGACAAGGACGGGCAACTGCAGTCGGAACAGTTCTTCGACGCGCCTTACTGCGGCATGGTCCACGACATGGGCCTCACTGAGCGCCACGTGGTGTTCCCAGTGTTCCCCACCACAGCGGACTTGGGCCGCTTGAAGGCGGGCGGCCCGCACTGGGTGCACGAGCAGAACACGCCTTGCTGGGTGGGCATCATGCCGCGCTACGGCAAGGTGGAAGCCATGCGCTGGTTCCCGGGCCCACCGGGGTCTTCTGCCTACCACCTCATGAATTGCTTCGACGAAGGCGACATGGTGCACATGGACTTCTGCTGGTCCGACACCAATGGCTTCCCCTTCATCCGT
>CALPVO020000120.1 GCA_943327025.2 Janthinobacterium lividum | reverse complement strand
GAGGTATGCCGAATGAACCAAGCTTTGAAGTACGCCCTTGCGGCAACGTTCGTGGCAGCTAGTGTGGCACTGGTGGCAGCGGCGCAAACCCCGCCGCCCAACGCAGTGCCGGCCGCTACACCAGTGGCCTCGCCGGAACGCTTTGAACCCACGGATAAGGTGCGCGCCGACTTCGACGTGTCCTTCCCTATCGATATCTGAACTTTCACCGAACCTACTGACCCCCGCAGGCAAAGCCATGCAAGCATCTAGCAGTCGCAGCCATCTCCTCTTCGAAACCCTCTCGCTCATCGCCATTTTCGTGGTGGTGCACGGTTTCTATGCGGCGTACTTGCGTCCACACGCAGAAGTGACGCTGGCCATGCAGGCCGAAGCGATGAAAGCCGATCCGAACTACGTGCCGGAGCGTACTTTTTCTATCATTGCCAAAGACTACGAACAAGAAGTCTGCTTCGTGTTTTCCTTCTGGGCTCTCATCGTCATGATGCGTAAGGGCCATCTCGCTAACAAAGAGCGCACCTTGGTAGACAATGACCTCATTGGTTTGCGTGAAGGCATGCGAGTACTGCCGGAAGACAGCCGGGAATACTTGCGCCATCTCGATCAACTGCCGGCGGAGTCGCGTCATTCGCTCTTGCCGCGTGCCTTGTACGCGGCGCTGGAGCGTTTTGGCGCCACGCGCAGTGTCACGGACGCATCGATGGCAGCGCGTAATGTTTGCCAGATGGAAGCGGACCGCATGGATACTGAGCTTTCCATGACGCGCTTCGTCGCTTGGGCCATTCCGGCGATCGGCTTCGTGGGTACGGTGCGCGGTATCGGCGACAGTCTCCAGCAGGCGCACAAGGCTATTGAAGGTGATGTCACCGGCGTTACTGCAGGTTTGGGTGTCTCGTTCAACTCCACTCTCATTGCGTTGTCGCTCAGTATTCTGGTCATGTTCGTTCTGCACCAGTTGCAACTAGTACAAGAGCGCATGGTGCTCGACGCGGAAGCCTACGTGGATGAGCGCTTGCTGCGCCACTTGCACGTGCGCTGACCATGCTTGCAATCGAACTTAACAGCGGCGGACATGTGGTATTGAATGGCACGGAAGCGGCATTCGTGCCGGCGCTGGCAGTGCTTGAGCCACCGGCGTTGCTGTTGGGCGCGGCTGCTGCAAGGCGCGCGCGTCTCGCTCCCTTGTTCGTCTCGCGTGCACATTGGGAACATCCGGGCGGCACCCCCTTGCCGCGTGGCCTGCCAGGCGCTACGACACACGGCGAACTGGCTTTTGCGCAGTTGCGGGAACTCTGGCCCGTAGCGGGCCGCGCGGGCGCAGTGGCCGTGTCGCCGGCCACCAACCCCGACGACCTCGGGCAACTTGCCGGGTTGTTTCAGGCCGCCGACCTCGAGCCTCTCGCGTGGGTTGACGCGGCGGTGGCCAGTACCGCGGAGCGTGCTTCGACGGCGCGCGCGCTGTGGGTGGAAGAAGAGGCCGGCCGTAACGTGTTGGCGGAATTGCAGCGAGAACCCTCGGGTAATGGTTGGCAGGTGCGCCGTACCCGTGTGGAAGTATCGCGTGCAGTGGGTACCAGTCGCATGGACGACGCAGTGGCGCGTGCCATCGCAAACCATTTTCTGCGCGTGACGCGCTTCGACCCGCTCGCGGTGGCGGCCACTGAGCAGGAACTCCATGACGCTTTGTCGGGAGTTCATGCGGCGCTGGCTGTTGCAGCCTCCGTCGTCGTGGTGCTGGGAACTGGCAACGCTGCCCGCGAGGCGACCATTGACCTAGAAGAATTGGCACTGGCCTGCCAGCCGCTGGTCGCGGAGGTGCTGCGCTTGGTGCAGTCTGCCCGCCGCGCCGGCGAACCTTTGACGGTGCATGTAGGTGCCAGGCTCGCGAATTTGCCAGGGCTGGTCGTGGCCTTGCGTGCGCTGCCGGATTTGGCGGTAGACGTGTTGCCACTCGCCGCAGCAGCCACTGGTGCCCTGCGCTTGGCGGGAACTCTGGAGGCCGGCACGGCTGCTGGCGCGCGTTGGCTGCTGGCTGCGCCCACCGCTGCACCGGTGGAACGACAAGCCGCGCCGTTGACTGCTGCTGACGTGCCAACCCACGTGCTGTGGAAGGGCCGCGCATGGCCGTTGTCGTCAGTGCCCTTGGTGCTCGGCCGTGCACCCGGGGCGACGGGGCTGGTGCTCGAAGGCCCTGCGGCTGGGTTGTCGCGTGAACACTGCCAGTTGCTGCGCGTCGGGAGCGAGGCAGTGGTGGAGGACTTGAGCACTTACGGTACTTGGCTCAATGGCGAGCGTGTTCGGCGCCGTTCCCGTTTACGTGTCGGTGATGTATTGCGCCTGGGGGTGCCCGGTGTGGAGTTGGTACTGCTAGCGGTCCAGCCGGCAGCCCCGGGCGAATCGCTTGCATCGACTGTCCCTGTCGTGCCTGACCGGAACTGAAGCAAGCCATGGCACGCCGCAAGTTCGATATCTTCAGCATGTCCTTTCTGGACGCCATCTGCTGTGGGTTCGGCTCGGTAGTACTGCTCTACGTGCTGATCTCGGCGCAGGGCAAGCTCTATGTAGACAAGCAGACCGATGACCTGCGAGCGCAGGCGCTGCTGGTGGAACAGCAGGTGCTGGAAGGGCGGCGCAATCTCGTGGTGCTCCGCAATGCCATGGAGTTGACGGAGAACAAAACGGTTCAAGCCCAAGGCGCTGCCACGCAGGCGGCAGACACGCTGACGCGTGAACAGACGCAGGCGGAGTCGGCAGCCAGCGAAGCCTTGGCGCGCCGGCAGCGACTGGAGAAGCTGAAGGCGGACCTCGCGGCACTGGAAGAAGGCGCGAAACGGCTGGAGGCGACGGCGAAGAAGCCGATTCCCGGCGGTGAATCCGTTCGTCCGCGTGCGGGGGATGGCAATCGCCTTTATTTGACAGGTCTCAAAGTGAGTGGGCAGCGCGTCCTGTTTTTGGTCGACGCTTCGGCCAGCATGCTCGACGAGACCGTGGTGAATGTCGTGCGCACTCGCCACCTGGCGGATAGCGTGAAACTGCGCACCGAGAAATGGCGCCAGACGGTGGCGACGGTGGACTGGCTCTCGACCCAGTTGCAGTCTGGCGTACAGGCCCAGTTCTACGTGTTCAATACCCAGCCGAAGCCATTGGTGGCCGGCTCCATGGACAAGTGGCTGACGGTGGATGCCAAGACCGTAGCGGGCGCATTGGAGCAGTTGCGCAAGACCGTGCCCGCGGATGGCACCAGTCTGGAGAATGCGTTCGCCGCCGCTGGCCGACTGCAGCCGGCACCGGACCTCATCGTGCTTGTCACCGATGGTTTGCCGACGCAAGGTGCCAACCCGCCGCTGCTGAAGAAGGTGGTGGATGGTGATGACCGCATGAAGCTTTTCGAGAAGGCCGTGAAGGTCTTGCCGCGCCGCGTGCCGGTGAGCACCGTGTTGATGCCCATGGAAGGCGACCCGCAGGCGCCCTTCCTGTTCTGGCGTCTGGCCAATGCCACGGGCGGTGGTGTCATGAGTCCCGCGAAGGACTGGCCATGAGGTCCCGTCGTCGCGATCGCGAGTTTCAAGTATTCAGCATGTCCTTCCTGGACTGCATCTGCTGTGCCTTTGGCGCGCTCATCCTCATCATGGTGCTCACGCAGGTGGGTACCCCCAAAGTCATCGAGCAGACGAACGTCGACTTGAAGGGGCTCATTGCTAAGCGCGAGGCGGAATTGGTGTCACTGCGCGGCGATGTCGCGGCGCTCGACCGCACATTGGTCGGTCGCAAAGAGCAGTTGTCTGCCATCCGTGCGCGTATTGCGCAAATGCGCGCCGAGTTGGACCGTGTGCAGGGCCAGTACAAGGCATCCACCCAAGACGCTGCTGTGGCCTCGCAACTGGAGGGCAAGCTGGCGGTGGCGCAACAGTCACTCAGCGCCGAAATGCAGCGTTTGCTTGGGCAGCGCTATCAGCGCGCCAAAGATGCCCCGGTGGGTGGCATTCCTGTAGATAGCGAATACATTATCTTCATTGTCGATACCTCGGGTTCCATGCAGAACTACAGCTGGCGGCTTGCCGAGCAGAAGCTGCGGGAGGTGCTGGAGATCTACCCGAAGGTGAAGGGCATTCAGGTGCTGGATGACGAAGGCGGCTACATGTTCGGTGAATACCGTAGCAAGTGGATTCCCGACTCGAAGGAGCGACGCAAGGTCATCCTCGACCGCTTCCGCAACTGGCAGTCTTTCTCGAACTCCAGCCCGGTAGAGGGCATTGTGGCGGCCATTCGTACGTTCTGGAGCGCCGACCGCAAGATTTCGATTTACGTGTTCGGCGACGAATTTACGGGTGGCTCCGTACAGCAGGTGGTCGACCAAGTAGACCGTATCAACCGTAGTGGCGCGCAGGGTGGCGACCGTTTGGTCCGCATCCATGCCATCGGCTTCCCGCTGGATCCGGCCGCACCACAGTTCACCAGTATCCGCTTTGCCACGCTCATGCGAATTGTCTGCCAGCGCAATGGGGGCACCTTCGTCGGGCTCACGCGTTAGTAGGGCCAGCGCGGCGTATCATCAAGGTCTGTGGAGGGCACCATGAAACACGAATTCTGCGAGCGAGCCGTTCCGACACCAAGTGCGAGCAAGAGCAGTGCAAAGTTGTGCGCACCCTCGTTCAAACCTATGCGCCGTTGGGCTTTGCTGAGCTTGCTGCCGTTAGTACTCGCAGGCTGCGGCGCGAGTCAGGTGCGCCCCGTGGACCGTTCGCCAACGCCGTTGGTGGACCCACTGCCGATGGATGCTGGTCTCTACCTGGACAGTGAGTTCCGTCAGTACGTTTATAAGGAAAAGCGCTGGAACATCGACTGGCAAGTCGCGTTGGGTGAGGCCGGGGTAACCCATGCCAACCGTATGGCGAAGGCCAGTTTTCGTGCCGTACGCGAAGTGAAGGCGCTGAATGCGCTGGGCGAGCCTGCCTTGGTCTTGGTGTTGGCGCCCCGCATTGAAGAATTTGCGTTCGTCACCCCGCGTGATGCTGGCGGTTCTCTTTACCAGGTCACACTGCGCTTTCGCATGAACGTGCATGACTCACAAGGTCGCTTGGTGGATTCGTTGGTCTACACCGGCTATGGCGCCACCGGTAGTGGTTCCAGTCTTGGCAGCACCGGGCCGCTTACTGCCGCTACGGAACTCGCCTTGCGTGATGCCGGTGCCAAGTTCCTTACTGAATTCCCGCTGCAACCTGTAGTGCAGCAGGTACTGCGTGGCGAGGCCCCGGTGCCCGTTCTGCAGTCCGTTCCGCTTCCTACCCCCGAATCCCCCAAGGAATCCCCATGAGTATCGATCTTTACCAGGCCTCCGTGCCGGTCTTCGTTCAACAACTGCAGGCTATGAAAGGCGTACTCGCCAAGGCCGAGGCGCATGCCACGGCCCGCAAAATTCAGCCGGACGTGCTACCCAACGCGCGCCTCTTCCCCGACATGTTCACGTTGGTGCGTCAGGTACAGATTGCCAGTGACTTTGCCAAGGGTTGTACGGCCCGCTTGGCCGGCCGTGAAGTGCCGAAGTGGGAAGACACGGAGAAGACCTTTGCCGAGTTGCAGGTGCGCCTCGACAAATCCATCGACTTCGTCCAGTCCGTGCCGGCGGCGGAGATTGTCGGCCAGGAAGGGCGCGAGGTTTCGCTGGTCGCGGGTGGGCAGACCATGAATTTCGTGGCGCAGCCTTACTTGCTTAGCTTCGTGCTGCCGAATTTCTTCTTCCACGCCAGCATGGTGTATGCAATTCTGCGCAGCAACGGCGTGGAAATCGGCAAGCGGGACTTCGTCGGTCAGGCCTAAGGGTTTGCCTCAGGGTTTGCCTCAGGGTTGACCGGTGTCATCGGCGTCGGGCCGGAACCCGGCGCCACCTCGACCGCTTGCGGTGACGCTGCCGTTTCTTCCGCCGGCTTCGCCGTCGGCCGGTCAGACTTCAAAGTGCGACTGACCAGCACCACTTCCACGCCCTCGGCGGGCACTGCCTTGCCGTCGACATAGCGGGGTCGGTAGATCGCCCGTTCCAGAGCGCTAGTCCATTGGCGTTGGTGCGTGTTGCTGATATCGCTGCTGACCACCTTGGCCTGAGTCACGGTGCCTTGCGGCGTTACCGTAATACTGGCCACGGTCGTGTGCAGGTCTATGTCGTCGTTGGGTGCCGTATCGTTGCGCCGTGCAAAAATGGGCTTGCGCACCAGCAGTGGCTTCGGCGTGGCCAGTGGGTCTGGCGCCAGTGCTGAAACTAACCCTGCGGCCACACGTGCGGAGCGCAGCAGGGCCGCACGCGCGAATTGCTTTTCAGCGGCGGCAGCCTTGCCATCCAGTAGCAGATATTCACCGTAGCTCGTCACGGCCTCTTCTTGCAGGCCCGCATGCTGTGCGCGGTCGGCAATTTCGATAGCAAGTTGTAGCGCGCGTTCCGCCTGTGGGTCGAGGTAGTACATGTTGCCGGGTTGCGGCATGGCGGCGTTAGTACTGCTGAACCGGAAACTCGCCGTGCCAGCGTCCATGCTTTCCTGCACTTCCGGCCCGTCCCGGTACTCCACGAAATAGGTTCGGGCCACCCCAATGAGCCCACGGACCGCGCCGGAAACCGAGGTCTTCTTGGGCTCCGTGGCTATGGTGAAGGCGCGACGGTGGAGCAGCCGCGCTTGCGCCGGACGCGACGTTT
>CALPVO020000119.1 GCA_943327025.2 Janthinobacterium lividum | reverse complement strand
GCTTCACCGACAAGTCCGACATCCAAGCAGGCCAACTGATCGGTATCAGCCCGGCCCTGCCGGACGCTGCGCCCTTTGTTCCCGGGCTCCTGACATACCCAAGGGCTCCGGCCAATGCCAGAGCCGCGGATTTCAACCCCGACGCTGACTACCGTAACGACAACAAGTTTCGACAGCTCTCCGCTCGAGTGGACTATCAGTTGTCGAACGAGATGGTTCTCACCTCCATCACCAGCGTCAGTCGCTTCGATCAAGAGCTGTTTTTGGATGTCGACGGAACGACGCTGTTCAACTTTAGCCGCGACACCAACGGCAAGATCAAATCGTTTTCTGAAGAACTGCGGTTAGCTGGCGAATTCAATAAAGATACGATTTATACCGTCGGCGCCACCTACTCCAAAGATGATGTGAAAGAGTTCAGTCAGAACGTCTTCATTCAAAGCAGTCAGGCACTGCTCTTTACTGCCTTCGGGCTCCCCGTACTCAAAGGCTTCGGGGATTCCAACAATGCAAAGTCCGATACGTCGGCGGTCTTCGCCAACATCGACTATTCGCTGAGCAATGACGTCAAGATTTCTGGCGGCGTGCGCTATACGAAATCGAATAATGATTTCAATGGCTGCACCAGCGACCCCGGTGACGGCAGTAGTTCGGCCATTTTTGGTCCCTTCTGGAACTCATTCCGGTTTCAGTTTGGTCTGCCGCTGAACCCGCCCATCGCCAATGGGGGGTGTTTGACAGCCAACGCTGCCCTAACCCCCGGATTGGTAGTGGACAGCTTGAATGAGTCGAATGTCTCCTGGCGTGTTGGCACAGAGTGGATGCCGCGCGAGCGGACGCTGCTCTACGCCAACATCAGCAAGGGCTACAAGGCCGGTGGCTTCCCTTCGCTAGGCGCCACGGCCGCCAGCCAGTATCAGCCGGCCGTACAAGAGTCGGTGGTGGCCTATGAGGCTGGCTTTAAGACCACCACGGCGGACGGCAAGCTGCATGTCGATGGCGCGCTGTTCTTTTACGACTACCAGGACAAGCAGATTCTGGGGCGAGTACTGGACCCCCTGTTCGGGCCCTTGCTGCAGATGATCAACGTCCCCAAGTCCCGAGTGACCGGCGCCGAGCTTCAGGCTAGCTGGTTCCCGGTCGAGGGCCTGTCCATCACTGCGGGTCTCTCTTATATCGACTCGAAGGTGCTGGATAACTTCGTCAACTACAAGCCCGACGGCGTCTTGGCCAATTTAGGTGGGGAAGCCTTCCCGAATACGCCGAAATTCCAGGTGGTTTCCGACGTCAACTATCGTTGGCCCGTTAGCGGAAGTCTCTTCGGGTTTGTCGGCGGCGGGGTAACCCACCAAGACAAGACCAATAGCCAGTTGGGCGAACTGCCTTTGCTCAACGTGAAGGCGTATAGCCTCGTTGACGTACGGGCCGGTATCGAAAGTCAGAACGGCACTTGGCGCCTGTCCGCTTGGGGCCGCAACGTGGGTGATGCCTACTATTGGACTGCCGCCAACCGCAACCTCGATACCGTGGTGCGCTTTGCCGGCCGTCCGGCGACCTACGGAATGTCGTTTAGCTACCGTTTCCAGTAGTTAACCGCCTAAGTGGGCATGCTCAAGCGGCGATAAAAGCCGCTTGAGGACGGCCACGGGTTCCCCCGTCACTCCGTCTTCGGTAGTGGGTGCACGGTGTCTGTGCGTTGCGCCAGCGTGCGGCCCACACGAAATTCCCTCGGGGCCACGGCATAGCGTCTGCGGAACTGGTCGCTGAAATTCGAGAGAGTAGGGAAGCCGCAAGTCTGCGCAATTTGCGCGATGGGTTCGGTGCTTTGTACCAGCCGTAGCGCTGCCCAGCCGCAGCGCGCGTCGTTCACGTAGGCCGTGAAGTTCTTTCCCACCTCGCGTTTGAAGAAGCGCCCGAAGGCGGCCGGCGTCACGTGCGCGATGGCAGCGGCGTCATCCACCCGCAGGTCGTTGCCGAGGTTCGTTTCTATCCAGCTCAGCACACGGTCTATGCGTGGCAGGCCCACGCTGGTGCTGGCGTTTTCTATCGAAGCGGCTGACAAGGTGCCTGAGAGTGGCAGCAGGTCCTCTGCGCCGGCCTGAAGCCGGTCCAACACTTCCAGTAGCACTGCCACGCGTTGCAGCGCCGAAGCGCCCTCTAGGCCTGCCAGCAGGCGCTGCACAGCCGTGCGCGTTTCTCCTAGCACCTCCAAGCCCGCTGCAGCATGCGCCATCAGTGGCGCCACGGTCTTCAGTTCTGGCAGACCGAAGCGTCGCGTCCAGTCGGGCGGGAACTGCAGCACGGTAGCGATGCAGGGCTCCGCCGGTTCGGGCCCGCGGCTGGCCCACAGGTGGGGAATCTCGCTGCCCACCAACACTAGGTCGCCGTCGAAGAACGGCGCCACGCTGTCGCCCACCCAGCGCAGGCCCTCGCCGCGCTGTATCCACGTTAGTTCGAAATGCCCGTGGCGGTGCAGTTCGCCGCGAAACACCGGCAGCTTCAGGTGCAGGTAGCGCAGGCTCTCGTCCGCCGTGGGAATGGGTTCGCGGGCGACTTTCATGGCCGCGGGAAACTCCGGGGAAATGCCCGGGAAAATGCCTGGTGGACTGCCCCGGGAAATGCCGGGGCAAACACGCACGGGAGGCGGCGCCTGAACATGCGGGCTACCTTGAACCCGAAAGTATGAAAACAGTCATTACGGGCGTCCTGGCAGGATGTTTGGCGCCTTATTGCCTCGCAGAATACCGGTTTTCCGCAACTAGGCCAGCCTGTGAGCAACGAATGGTGGCGTGGCGCCACGTTCTACCAGATCTACCCGCGCAGCTTCGCTGACGCCAATGGCGACGGCGTCGGCGACTTGGCTGGCGTGACGCAGGCCTTGCCGTATGTGGCGGAGCTGGGCGTGGATGGCATCTGGCTGTCGCCGTTTTTCACCAGCCCCATGCGGGACTTCGGCTACGACGTGGCGGACCACTTGGGCGTGGACCCGCTCTTTGGCACCTTGGCGGACTTCGATGCCTTGCTCCTCGAGGCGCACCGGCTAGGGCTGAAGGTCGTCATCGACCAAGTGTGGAGCCACACCGCTGCCGAACACCCTTGGTTCCAGGAAAGCCGTAGCAGCCGCACGAACGCCAAGGCGGATTGGTACGTGTGGGCAGACCCGAAGCCAGATGGCACGCCGCCGAACAATTGGCAAAGCTGGATGGGCGGCCCCGCGTGGCGCTGGGATTCGCGGCGGCAGCAGTACTACCTGCACAACTTCCTGCCGCAAATGCCGGACCTGAACTTTCACTGCACCACCGTGCAGGATGCGGTGCTGGAGGTAGCGCGCTTTTGGCTGGACCGCGGAGTGGATGGCTTCCGGCTCGACACCGCGAACTTGTATTTCCATAGCCGCGCTCTGCAAGACAACCCACCGCTGCAGGAAGGCCAACGCGGCGCTTCGCCAGTGTTGATGCAGCGCCATGTACACAACGCGGACCAGCCGGAAGCGCCGGTATTCTTCGAGCGCCTGCGGGCGCTGATGGACAGCTATGGCGCACGCATGGCGGTAGCCGAGATAGGCGGCGCGGACCCCTTGCCCACGATGATGGAGTACACGCAGGGCGCGCAGCGGCTGCATACGGCGTACTCGTTTGCGTTCCTGGGCGACCGGCCCGACGCCAAGCACGTGTTGCGTTATCTCGCGCCATGGAGCGAGGGAAATGGCGGCAAGGCGTGGCCGAGCTGGGCCTTTTCGAACCACGACGCGCCGCGGGTGGCGTCGCGCTGGGGCGGCGGTGCGGTTGGCGCATTCGCGTTCGGCGGCAGCGGCGATGCTTCCATTGCCACCGCTGGGGCCACGCCTGTCACTTGGCTGGCGCTGCTGTTGGCTTTGCGTGGCACGGTGTTTCTGTATCAAGGCGAAGAGCTCGGGCTGCCGCAGAGCACGGTGGCCTTCGAAGACCTGCGCGACCCCTATGGCTTGGCGAACTGGCCCTTGAACCCCGGCCGCGATGGCTGCCGCACGCCGTTTCCCTGGCGAGCAGATGCGCCACAGTTGGGGTTCAGTAGCGCTGCACGAACGTGGCTGCCCATCGACCCGGCGCACGCGCCGCTGGCTGTCGACCAGCAATTGGCAGACCCGGCTTCGACGCTTAACGCCACACGCCAACTGCTGGCGCTACGCCGCAAGCATCCGGCGCTGCCCTTGGGTGATCTGGAAGTGCTGGTGGCAGACGGCGACGTGTTGGTACTTCGCCGGCGGTATGTGGATACCGTGTCCGACGACGTGCTGCTCCTCGCTTTCAATCTCGGTAGCAACAGCGCAACCGTGCCGTGGCCGCTCGCTGCTGCTACCTGCGGCGCGTCGCTATTCACACATGCAGGTGCGGCACTCGAGGGTAATCAACTACAGCTGCCTGCTGGAGCAGCGCTCTACCTGCCAATCGTTTGATCCAAAGCAACGCGAATTATTTTCTTGAACACACCCGCCATGAACTCGCTCGCCAAAAACCTATCTGCCATAAACCCATCTGCCATGAACCCGCCTGCCATGAATACGTCTGCCGTGATCACGTCAATGACTAGCCCGCATACCGCTTCCCTGTGCTCCGACCTCGATAGCCCCTATGCGCTGCTACCGGAACGGGTCGAGGCGTTTCGCCGCGATGGCTGCATCAAGCTGAAGCAAGTCTTGTCGCCTGCCACGTTGGCTTACTACGGGCGCGAGATAACACGGCTGACCATCGAGCTGAACACCGAGAGCCGCCCATTGGAGGAGCGCAGCACCTACGACCGCGCGTTCCTGCAGGTGATGAACTTGTGGGAGAAGAGTGCGCTGGTGGCACGCTTCGTGATGGGGCAGCGGCTGGCGCGCATTGCGGCCGAATTGCTGGAGGTGCATGGGGTGCGCCTTTACCATGACCAAAGCCTCTACAAAGAGCCTAGCGGCGGCATTACGCCGGCCCATGCGGACCAGTACTACTGGCCGCTGGCCAGCGACCGCACCATTACGGCGTGGGTTCCGTTGCAGGCAGTGCCGCTGGAAATGGGGCCGCTGGGCTTCTATGCCGGTAGCCAGGGCGTCTCGTTCGGGCGCGACCTTGGCATCAGCGATGAAAGCGAAGCACGCATTACCGAGAACATGGCGCGTCATGGCTTTCCGTTCGAAGTGGGCGCTTTCGATTTGGGTGAGGTGAGCTTCCATTTAGGCTGGACCTTCCACAAGGCCGGCGCCAACACCAGCACGCAGCCGCGTTCGGTGATGACGGTGATCTACATGGACGCCGCTATGCGTCTGGTTCCCGCGCTGAACGCCATTCAGGCCAACGACCGCGACCAATGGTGTCCGGGTGCGCGCGAGGGCGAGATTATCGACACCCGCAAGAACCCGGTCATTTGGTCGCGCTGATGTATCGCCAACGGCAGTAGGGAAGATACGCCATGTTTCGTACGGTTGAAGTGTCCAATCCGGCTTTCGCGCCGCCTGGCATTCGCTTTGTCACCGTGAAGAGCGCGGCGTTGGAGCAACGTGCTGACCTTCTGTTGTATGTGCCGCTGCAAGCGGCGGATTTGCACGATGTACCGTTGGTGCTATTGCTCCACGGTGCGTACAGTTCCCATTGGGCCTGGGCTTTCAAGGGCGCGGCGCACCTGACAGCGCAGCGCTTGATAGACGAAAACGTTATTCCACCCATGGTGCTGGCCATGCCCAGCGATGGCTTGTGGGGCGATGGTTCGGGCTACGTGCCCCATGGCGGGAAAAACTTCGAACGCTGGATAGTCGACGAAGTACCCGCTGCCGCGTGTGCGGCGTGCGATGCCTGTAGCGAAGCTTCGCCGCTGTTCATTGCTGGCCTCAGCATCGGCGGCTTTGGTGCCTTGCGGCTGGCAGGGCGTTACCCGCAGCGCTTCGTGGCTGCAGCCGGGCACTCTTCGGTCACCGACGCTACGCAGATGGACGCGCTGATGGCGGAGAGTCGCGATGGATGGGCTGGGAGCCCCGCCGATACCAGCGTCCTCGACGCCCTCCGAACCGCCAGTACACCGCTTCCGGCCTTGCGCTTCGACTGCGGACGCGACGATATTCTCATCGACGCGAACCGCAAGCTTCATGCGGACCTGCTGCAAGCAGGCGTCGCCCACGAATACGCTGAACATACCGGTGAGCATGACTGGGCCTATTGGATGCAGCATTTGGAAGAGACGCTGCGCTTCTTCGGCAAGACGCTGACGGCTGGGATACCCGCGCCATGAACCGATGGACTATGAACTGGTTGCGCTGGCTGCTCCTCTGGGGGCTGGTGGTAGCGTGGAATGTCGCTGTAGCCAGCGCCGACCTCACCCGCTACGTCGACCCGTTCATCGGTACTGACGGCACAGGTCATGTGACACCGGCGGCAATGGTGCCCTTCGGCATGGTGGCGCCCGGCCCGGACAACGCTGACCGCGGCTGGAACTACAGTAGTGGCTACCAGTACCGTGCGCCGCGCATCCTGGGCTTCTCGAATACGCATATCAGCGGTGCGGGCATCCCGGAGATGGGCGACATGCTGTTGATGCCTGCTGCGGGCACGAAGTGGAACGCAGTTAGCCAAGATTTTTCGGCCGAGAAGGACAAGGCCAGCGAACATGCGCGCCCGGGCTTCTACGGCGTGGTATTGCCGGATCACGGTGTGAAGGTGGAGCTGACGACGACGCAGCGTGTGGCAGT
>CALPVO020000118.1 GCA_943327025.2 Janthinobacterium lividum | reverse complement strand
TGGCAGACGCAACGCGCGTGGCGCCTCCGCCAAGGCCCTAGCTACCCGGCGCGCCCCGCCAGGCATGCCCGCACGGGCCGCAACACCGCCATACGTAGCCACTTCCCCATGAGGGATAGCGGCAATGGCGGCGTAGATGCGCTGCAAGGTTTCCATGGAGCGCAGTTTACTGCGAGTGCGAAGCTAACCGTGGACCCCGCTTCGCTGCCGGCGCCGAACCGTTAAACTCGCGGGCATCGTGCACACGCCAATCCCCAAACCAGCAGCGCCAAACGGCAACGCCAGCCAACCAGGTTGGTGCTTCTGGATTGACCGCGGCGGCACCTTCACCGATATCGTCGCGGTCTCGCCGGCGGGCCACTGGCATACGGACAAGCTGCTGTCCGTGAACCCGGAGCAGTACGTGGACGCCGCCAGTGAGGGTGTGAACCGCCTCCTGCAACGCCATGGGTCGGCCGGTGACGCCGTCACGGAAATTCGGCTTGGCACCACCGTGGCCACCAACGCCTTGCTCGAACACGCCGGCGCCAAAGTAGCGCTGGTGGTAACGGCCGGCTTCGCGGACCTGCCAGTGATACGCCAGCAGGACCGCCCGCAATTGTTCCACCGCGAACTGCGGCGACCGGCGCCTCTGTTCGCCTGTGTCATCGAAGCCACGGAGCGGGTAACGCACGACGGCAGCGTGCTCGTCCCTCTAGACACCACGGCGAGCCATTCCCTGCAAACCGCGCTGGTCGCCGCGCGTAAGGAAGGCTGCGAAGCGGTCGCCATCTGCTTCCTGCATGGCTGGGCGCACCCCGGCCATGAACTGCTGGCGGCTGCCGCAGCGCGAGCGGCGGGTTTCACGCAAGTGTTCTCCTCGCATCAGGTATCGCCGCTGCCGCGTTGGGTGCCACGCGCTGACACCACGTTGGCAGACGCCTATCTCACGCCCGTCCTCCAACGTTACATCCAGGGCTTTGGCGAACGCGTGGCTGCACTCGCCCCCACCGAAGTGGCGTTCATGCAAAGCCATGGCGGCCTCACGGATGCAGCGGGGTTTCGCGGCGTGGACGCTTTGCTGTCGGGCCCGGCCGGCGGCTTGGTCGGCCTGCAAGGGGTCGGCCGTGCTGCCGGTTACGAGCGACTCATCGGTTTCGACATGGGCGGCACCAGTACCGATGTGGCGCTCATTGATGGCAACCTGCCGCGACGTCCGGTGAATATGCTGGCGGGCCTGACCCTGCAAGTGCCCATGCTCGACATTCACACCGTGGCTGCCGGCGGTGGCAGCGTGTTGCGGCACACCGATGGTCGTTTGACGGCGGGCCCCGCTTCGGCAGGTGCACACCCCGGCCCGCGCTGTTATCGCCGTGGCGGGCCACTCGCCATCACCGATGCCAACGTGCTGCTGGGCCGGTTGTTGCCCGAACGTTTCCCGCAGGTGTTCGGCCCCGCGGCCAATGAAGGGCTCGATGTCGCAGCTGTACGCGAAGCCTTCGCGGAACTGGCAGACGAAGTGACGGCCAACACGGCCCGCGAAGCCGCCACTGGCGAGGCGAGCGATGACGACGTGGACCACACCGCACAACTCGCCGAGGACTTTCTGGCCGTAGCCGTGGGTGCCATGGCCAATGCCGTGCGGCATGTGGCGCTGCGTGCCGGCCACGACCCGGAACAGTTCACGCTCGTGTGCTTCGGCGGCGCCGGTGGCCAACATGCCTGCCAAGTAGCCGCCGCGCTTGGCATGCGCCGCGTGTTGGTTCATCCGTTGGCCTCCGTACTCTCGGCCGTTGGCATTGGCCTCGCCCCACGCCGGCAAGTCGTACGCCGTGGCGAAGGGCGCAACCTCGCCGCCGTCATCGCTGGCGGTTTGGCAGAAGCGTTCGCGCCCTTGCAGCAGGCGCCATGGCCTGACACGCGCTGGACGCGCTATCTGCAGCTGCGCTTGCCGGGCACGGACGCTACGCTGCCAGTGGAATGGGTGGCAGAAGAAAAGCTATCCGTGGTCGGGTCCACACCGCACGACGCGACCCTCACCACGACGCCCGACAACGCCACGGTCTGCCGTCTGCTTGCAGAACGCTTCGCAACGCTCTACCGGCAACGCTACGGTTTTCAGCCTGCGGTAGAAGACTTGCAGGCCGAGCGGCTCATCGTTGACGCACTGGAAGTGGAGGCGGTGGCCGATGCCGACCGCGTACTCGCTGCAGCGCCCGTCCTTGATCGTAAAGTTTTTGCGCCCGCCACCACGCGCGCTTGGTTTGACGGCGCGTGGCACCACACCCCGGTGCTGGATCGCGCTGCTTTGGTGTCTGGAACGGTCGTGGCCGGCCCCGCACTCTTCACCGATGACGGCGCCACCACCGTCATCACCCCGGGCTGGCAAGCCACCGTACTGAAGCATGGCGAGTTATTGCTCGAACCAGCACAGCAACTCACCGCGGAGTCGGTCACTGCAAGCATCGCTGCGAGCATTGCCGTGAACCCCTCGAGCAGCACTTCGGCCGAAGATTTCGGCGCCTGCAGCAACCGCGAGAGCGACAAGGACAACGAACCACCCACACCCGCGCGCCTCGAAATCTTCAATGGCCTGTACATGCAAGTCGCCGAGCAAATGGGCTTGGTGCTGCGCGATGCGGCGCGCTCAGTCAACGTGAAAGAACGACTCGATTTTTCCTGCGCCGTGTTCGCCGCGGACGGCTCCCTCGTCGCCAATGCCCCACACATGCCCGTGCACCTCGGCTCGATGGGTGCCAGCGTTCGCGCAGTGCAAGGGCGTCTTGCCGAACGCGCACAGCAGGTAGTTGAGGGCGATGCTTGGCTGGTGAACGTGCCCTGGGGTGGCGGTACCCACTTGCCGGATGTCACCGCGGTATCCCCGGTGCTGCTCGCTGGCGAAACCACACCCCGCTTCTGGGTCGCCTCGCGGGCGCATCATGCCGACCTTGGCGGCATCACGCCCGGGTCCATGCCACCAGGCAGCGTCTGCATCGAAGAGGAAGGCATTGCCTTTGATGGCTTCCGGATCATGGCGGCCGGGATATTCCTCGACGCCGAGTTGCGACAGCAATTGGCACACTCCGCTTGGCCCGCACGCAACCCCGACCAAAACGTGGCGGATGTGCAAGCGCAGCTAGCAGCGAATGCGCGTGGCGCGGCGGAACTACGCCGACTCTGTGCACAGCATGGCACCGCCCGCGTGGTGGCTTACCTGAGCCATGTGCAAGCGAATGCGGAAGCGGCGGTACGTCAGGCCATCGGCGCGCTCTCCCCGGGAGAGTGTCGGGTACCGCTGGATGCCGGCATGGAGATTGTGGTGCGCATCTCCGTCGACCGCACCGCTGGAACCGCTTGCATCGACTTCACTGGTACCTCGGCACACGACTTCCCGCGCCCGCACAATTTCCACGCGCCATTTGCGGTGACCACTGCCGCGGTGCTGTATGTGTTCCGGACCCTCATCGACCGCGACTTGCCGCTAAATGAAGGCTGTCTGCGTCCCTTGCAGATTGTGGTACCCGAAGGCTGTCTGCTGAATCCGCGGGCTGGTGCAGCAGTCGTCGCCGGCAATGTGGAAACTTCGCAAGCTGTAGTGGACGCCCTCTATGGCGCACTGGGCTTGCTGGCAGCAAGCCAAGGCACCATGAACAACTTCACCTTCGGCGATGCCAACCACCAGTACTACGAAACCATCGCCGGTGGTGCCGGCGCGGGCCCGGGCTTTGCCGGCGCTTCGGGCATCCAGACGCACATGACGAACTCGCGTCTGACAGACCCCGAGATTCTCGAACAGCGCTTCCCGGTGCGCCTCGAAAGCTTCGGTTTCCGTCACGGTTCCGGGGGTGCAGGGCAATGGCGCGGTGGTGATGGCCTGACGCGCGTGGTGCGTTTTCTGGCGCCACTCACGGGCGGCCTGCTCAGCCAGCGGCGGGTCTATGCGCCGTTTGGTCTCGCGGGCGGTGGCGCCGCACTGCCGGGGCGAGCGCTATTGCGGCGCGCCGATGGCACCGAACTGCTACTCGACGCCTGCGCCACCGTGGAGGTAGCACCCGGCGATGTGCTGCAGATTGAGACGCCCGGCGGTGGTGGCTACGGCAAACCGGCTTAGTTGCCGCTGGCGGGCACGCGCCGCTGGGCGAGTCTTTAAGCAGTCCCCGCGGAAAGCCTTGTGGCGAGCGTGGCACTGTCGATATTGGCACCACAGATAATCAAGCCCACCCGCTTGCCGGCCAAGGTCTCGCGCAAGGGGCCCAGCAATGCGGCCGTAGCGGCCGCGGCCGCGGGTTCTACCGCCAGCTTGGCGCTCTCCGCCAGTAACCGCATCGCCGCCAACAACTGGGCGTCGCTCACCAACACCAAGCCGTCGAGATGTCGTCGACACAGCGTATAGCTGATGGGCAGCGCGAACGGCGCACCCAAACTGTCGGCGATAGTAGCGACGCGCTCGATAGCCTGCGGGCTGCCAGCCGCAAAACTGCGATGCATGGAATCGGCACCTTCCGGCTCCACGCCATAAACCAACACCTGCGGTGCCAGTACTTTCACCGCTGCGGCAATGCCCGCAGCGAGGCCACCGCCACCGATGGGCACGATGATGGCTTCCAAATCCGGGCACTGCTCCAGAAACTCCAGCGCGACGGTCGCAGTACCCAATGCCGTAGTACGCCCCTCGAAGGGATGCAGCAAGGTGCGTCCTTCTTCTTCGGCAATACGTCGCACCCACTCGAAACCGGTGTGCACGTCGGGCGCCGAGACCACTTCGCCGCCATAAGCCCGCACACGTGCCACGCGCAGAGGGCTCGCGCTGGCTGTCATGACAACCTTGGCGTGCGTGCCCGCCTCGCGCGCGGCAAACGCCGCAGCGATGGCATGGTTACCGGCACTGATGGCAGTGATGCCACGGGCTTTCTGCTCCGTGCTCAGCAGGTCGGTATTCAACAAGGCGCCACGCGCCTTGAAGCTTCCCGTGCGCTGGAACAACTCCAGTTTCAAGGAAAGGCGGGTGCCTGCCGGTAACTTCGCCTCCAACAATGGGTCTTCCCAGTGCAACACGGGGGTGGTCAGGACACGAGGCCCGAGGCGCGCGCGGGCATCGCGGATTTCATCGGCGGTCAGGTCGACGACCAACTGCGGTACTGGATTTTCCATGGACGAATGATGCCGTAACTGCGGGCCGGGCGTTTAGGCACCCGACTGTCTTCCGGATGAGTGACCCAGTTCACAACGGGGTAGCCGCCGGGGGTGGGACACTGCTTTCCCGGAACACTCCCCACGCCCCAGGAACGGGTCAACCCCATGGAACGCAGGCTACACACCCGCCATCGCGCGAAAACCACCGTCTTTGTGACGGTGCCGGGCCGTGCAAGCCGTGTTTGTAAAGCCCACAATCTGAGCGCCAACGGCGTATTCGTAGAAACCCCGGACCTGAAACTGACCAAAGGCGCCTCGGTGGAACTCGCGTTCGCCATCAACCTCGGCGCGGTCACGAAGATTCATCGCCGCAACGCCATCGTGGCGCACTCCTCGCAGAGCGGCACGGGCCTGCGAATGGAAAATTTCACCAGCCAGCAAAGCTGAAGCTCGCGCTTCAATCGGCCTGTGGCCTTTCTGGTCTACGACGACAGGCAGCCTCTCAGCGCCACTCCAGCAGCAACTCGGCACCGGTTCGTGCCACGGAGTCATTGACTGCGCGGGCAGTGCAGCGCAAGCCCGCCGCGTCTTCTCGCACAGGGTCGGCAGCAGCCTCCACTTCACCAAGCCCGCCCCGCAACCACTGTTCATGCCCGCGGTGCAGTTCCGCTTCCAGTAACGGGTCCCAGGGACCCTCGTGCGCCACTGCCAATCGTGCCAAGGCCCAAGCCAATACGGGTTTTCCGGCAGACTCGGTATAAGCCAGCGTGAACCGCCAGCCAGCGCGTTCGCCCCGCACGCGCCAGGCACCAGCGCCCGCCTCCTGCCATTCGAAGCCCACTGGCGCCCAGTTGGCCGGTTCACCGCCAGCCGGGCGTACCACGATGCTTTCTCCATCAGCGAAGCGAAGGCCCTGCGCATCGAACGACCAAGGCCCGTCCGCTGCGGCGCCTGCCAAAGCGGCAGCGACCAGCGCCTGGCATTCCGCACGCGTATGTTGCCTCCAGAAGACACGCGAGGCCGGCGGCAGGTGCTCCGGGAGTTCCAAGACCCGAAGCGTAATGACGGCAGCGCCGTTCAGCGCCGCATCCACTCCAGACTCCACCACTCCCCAGGCAGTCTGCTGGTGTGGCGGCAAACCCCAATGAGCCGCGAGAGATTGTTCTTGCGCTGCCGATTCGCCAAACCGCGCGGACCACCAACGGCGCCAAGCGCTCCGCCGCGGCCGCAAGCGCAACAAGACGCAGCGCCCCTGCACAGACACTTGTTCCGCTAGCCAACGCCGGCCAGCATTCAAGGGCTGGGTGACCACGGCGATATCCAGCGCGGCGCGGTCCGCAGGGAGCTGCGCACCCCCGGGCAATGGCGCCACCAAGGCGCCAATACCCGTAAGCTCCAGTCCATCTACAGACACGAGGCCCGCCGCTGAAACGCTGATGCCAGACAACCGCAGCGGGCTTGCTTGCTGCTCAGCGTCCGAGATCGATGGTGCCGACATGGGCCAGTCCCTCCGTCCGTGTCAGGAAATACTGCTCGATGCCGCCCTTGCCATGCTGCAGGTTGCTGCCCGCAATGCTCACGGCGCCACCGATGGGCTGGGTAACGCGGTACACCTGCACCTGCGTCCAGCGCCCATGGTT
>CALPVO020000117.1 GCA_943327025.2 Janthinobacterium lividum | reverse complement strand
GACCGGTGCTAGCACCGCGTGACGCATACGCCCCTTGCAAAAGTGTAAGGGGTGGTTCGTGCAGCGCACTCACGGCAAGCGCTGCCAACGGCCCGTCCGTGAGCAATTGCATCCGCAACGAGCCCACCTGAGCACCGACCGACTCCAGAACGACGGAATGCGCCGTGTGCTCGGGTTCAGCGGCATACACCAGCAAGTGGGGCGGCTGGGGCGCGCCAAGCACGCCGGCCAGCTCCAACGCCGCTTCCAAGGGCTCAGCGTCCAGCAGCATGGGCCACTGTCCGGGTGGCCGGATGGTCACCATTCGGCCTTCGAGCCACACCACGGTATGCCCGGGGTTCGCCGGCACCGCGAGAAAGTCAGGAACCAGGGCAGCCGGGTTCAGACCCGCCGCTTGCAGCACTTCTAGCCAGCGCTCCATGGCGGCACGGGCGCAGACTACGAACGGCGTCTTGCCGCTGTCCTCTTGCTCGCCAACGGCGAAGTGCAACTGCTCGATATCGCCGGCAAGTTGTTCTTCAAGCGCGAACGGCGCGAGCTGCAGCGCTTTCGAGGCAGACCTAGCGGGGAGTTCGACGGCGGCCACGGAGACTTCCGTGGCAGGCACGAAGGCCACCACGCGGCGCCCCATTGGCAGCCGGGAGGGTGCACCCTCAGCCTCGGCCGAAGCTGGCGCATCTGCGGTGGTATCCGCGGCAGGCTGCTGGGCCACGCCGACATGGACACCTTGGTCGAGGCGCGCGCCGGCAACGTCCAGCAACACCCATTCGAGTGCGGCGCCGGGCTCGGCGCCAGGAGGGAGGCGGACAAAAAGGGTTTCGCTCATGGAATCAATCCGTACCAAAAGTGCGCAGGGTGGCGCGAGAACCGCCAACCCCATTGCGTTCGAGAAGACTGTACAGGGTGACCTCGGTACCGCCAAGCGTCACGCGCGTCGATAAGCGGAACCAGGAAGACCGTTGCTCGACGTGCGAATTCACGTCCGCCCAGACCTCTGCCGTGAAAGCGGACGACAGGTCGGATACGGTCGGGAAACAGCCACGCTGACGGTTCTTGGCCAACTGCGCCGGATCCGCGGAGAACTCCCTGAACTTGGGCGAGAGCGTGTCGATGACGACACCAGACGCAGTACAGACATTGAGCCGGGTACCGTGTGGCAACGCCGTGACATAGGGCGCCAGTGCCCGAAAACGTTCCACACCAAACCCCGGCAAGGCTAGCAGCTCGCTGGAGCTGGTGAGGTAGGTGTTGGCGGCGCGGTATGCGGGTTGCGCCATGAGGTATTCGCCGTCCTCGGCTCCGTCCGGGAAGCTGCGCAGGGTGTCCGGGTCGATCCAATCGACCAGCAACTGCGCCCACTTGGGCTCCAAATTCAACGCTTCGAGCAAGCGCTGCAAGTGCCCGAGGGCGAAAAGGTTGGGTTGGCCGTCGGGGCTCACGAGATTGTTGAGATTGAACCGGCCTTGCAAGTCTTCAAGATTACCTTCGACCGTTCCGCCGTCGACGGGCAGCGCCGGTAATGGCATCGCCCAGATCTCGACCAGCGTGTCTTCCTGCCCCTTCTGCGCATCCTCGCGGAGAATTTCGCCTGCCCAGGCTTCGGCGCCCAAGGCAATCTGATACGCCTGTTCGCGCAGCATCAAGGCGCTGGCTCGGCGTTGGTCGATAGCGCCGCGTGAGCCGATACGTGTCGCCAGCACCGTCGCCATGGCGACCAGCAAGACCGCGGTGATAAGCGCCACACCACGCTGACGGGACAAACCGAACCAGCGGCCGGCTTGTGTGGTGGCTGCCACTGCTTTGTTCATCCGGGAATCTCGACCAAGCGGACAATAGCCCCGAAGTCTTCGGTGTCGAGAGTGAACTCCACCGCGAGTGGACGAATGTGCCCCACTTGCTCAGGTGGAGCATCGACCGGTGGCCACACGTCTTGCCAGTCGTGGTTGGCATTCATGTAGCGCAGAGAGATGCTTTTTACGCGTTTGAGCAGGTCGCGCCGCAGCAAGGGCGTGGAACCCGTAGCATCCACCACGGCGGAAGACTGCCGTATGAGCGTACTGCCTTCGAGAACATAGGTGACACGCTGCAAAGTGCCACGCGGCAGCCCGGCGCCGTTCGGGTAGCCACCGCGGGTGAGTTCCAGCACTTGGCCGGCGGCTCCCGAGCGCAGCGCCGGTCGATAGCCATCGCCAATCGTCTCGCGCGCTGGGCGCGGCACCAGTTGCTGCAAGTCCATCACCATGGCCGCGACGCCCACTTGCAATTCGCGTGTGCGCGCTGCGGTGGACTCGAGTGCTTCCGACTGGACGTTCGCGTTGCGATACGCCCCATAGGACAGCGCACTCATGATGGCCATAAGCACAATGGCCACAAGCAATTCAATGAGTGTGAAACCGCGCTGACGCGGCCTGATAGCGCTTTGCCGGGACATCAGAAAGGCTCCGGCGGCGGCGGATTATTCGGGCGCTGTTGCGGCGGCCCGCCAGCGTCACCAGGGTCCTTCACGCCTGGCTGCAGGACCTGCTGTGGCGGGGCGGCATCACCGCCTGACCCCACGGTGACCACGCCACTCCAACCGGCCGTAGAAGGTGGCGAAGCCTGCTGGGCCATACCAACGAACCCGCTGACGGTCAGAGTGTAGGTGTCCTCACCCCCCGGGGAGGGAGCCGCATCTTTCGGTCCCACGCGAACATCGATGCGGCGCAGGCCTTCCACTTGCGTCTGCGACACGACTTGTTCATACCGCCATTTACTGCCGGCGTATTCGAGTTCGCCCGTGGTTCGCTCCACCGACGGAAACACGGTAGCGAGGCGTACTTCGGCAATACGGTTATTCGCTATCCAACTGGCAAACGTGCGTTCGCGCAGGCTGCCGATGTTGCTGGCGGTATTGGCCAAGACATTGAAGAGGGCGCCAAGGCCCAGGGCCACGATGGCAATGGCCACCACGACTTCGATGAGGGTGAAGCCCGGCGCGGGACGGCGCCGCAGCGAACGACGTGCCGTGACGAAGTGATTCATTGAGCGGCACCACTGCGAACAACGCTCAGTGTGCCGTCCGGCTTGCCTTCAATAACGACGGTACGCGCCGCTGCACTGCCGGCTTTCGGACGCTCCAGGGTCCAACGGAAGGGCTGCCACTCGCCGCCCCCAAAGGCCATGACCTGGGGCGCGTCCACGTCGACCAGTTTGGCTTGCGGCTTCAACAGGATGATGCGGCCTTCCACCTCAAGGCGTTGCACGAGCCCTTCCGGCAAGGGGTGGGTTTCGAGCAAGCGGTCGTTGGGCACGGCACGCCAAACGCCTGTCCGTCCGTCGTACATCCGTACTTCCCAGCCTTCTTGGGAATAACGGAAACCGTAGTCGCGCCCTTCAAGTTGGGCTTGCTCCAGCGCCACTTCAGCGGCGCGGGTGAACTGCTCGGTCTCGGCATCGAGTTCGCGGTCTTGGCCAGCCACACCCACCGAGAGCACCACCATCGACACCATCACCGCGATGATGACGACGACGACGAGAATCTCGATGAGGGTGAAGCCCCGCGACCGGCGCAACTTACTTGGCTTCCCAGTTGCCGATATCGGCGTCTACGTCCTCACCACCCGGCGCGCCATCGCGACCCAAGGAGTAGAGGTCGAAAGCCCCACCCCGGGTGCCGGGGGAGACGTACTGGTAGTCGGCGCCCCAGGGGTCCTTCATGAGTTGTTTTACGTAGCCCTCAGCGCGCCAGTTCTTGGCATCGGCCGGGCGGGTCACCAAGGCCTGCAGGCCTTGGTCAGTGGTGGGGTAGCGGAAATTGTCGAGCCGGTAGATGTCGAGCGCCGACTCGAAGGCGCGGATGTCTTGGCGCGCCTTGACGACACGGGCCTCGTCGATTTTCCCGAACACCTGAGGCGCTACCAAGGCCGCCAGAATGCCGATGATGACCACCACCACGAGAATTTCGATGAGGGTGAAACCGCCGGCCAGGCGCGGCAATGCGCGGTAGCGGGTCTGAAAACGAGAGGCGTGCATACTAGGGTCCTCAAAAATACGGGCAGGCCAAGAACGCGGCCCGTGGACGGAAAGGCTGGAATATAGCAAAGCCAAGCTTCACGAAGATGTGTTCCATGCCGCTATACTGCGCGCCGCACGGTGGTTCGCCACCCGTTTGGAGTCTCGCCCATGAGTAACGTACCTGCCGACCCGTCCCTGGCCTTGGTGTTTCCGGGGCAAGGCTCGCAATCCGTAGGCATGCTGGCTGCTCTGGCAGCCGAGTTTCCGGTGGTTCAGACCACCTTTGCCGAGGCCAGCGCGGTGCTCGGCTACGACCTCTGGGACTTGGTCCAGCAAGGCCCTAAAGAACTCCTGGACGAGACCGAACGCACCCAACCGGCCATGCTCGCCGCTGGCGTTGCCACGTGGCGGGCCTGGTGCGCCGCCGGCGGCGCGATGCCCTCACGCATGGCGGGACACAGTCTCGGGGAGATTACTGCCCTGACCTGCGCAGGTGCCTTTGCCTTCACTGACGCGGTGCGACTCGTCCAGTTCCGCGGCCGCGTCATGCAGGAAGCCGTGCCGAAGGGCACTGGCGCCATGGCCGCCATTCTTGGGCTGGAGGATGAAGGTATCGAGGCGGCTTGTGCTGAAGCCGCCCAAGGTGAAGTGGTGGAGGCGGTCAACTACAACACTCCCGGGCAAGTGGTTATTGCCGGACATGCCACCGCCGTGGCGCGTGCCATGGAGGCCTGCAAGGCCCGTGGCGCCAAGCGTACGGCCTTGCTCCCGGTCAGCGTGCCAGCGCATTCATCACTGATGCACGGTGCTGGTGAGCGCCTGCGTACCGAACTGGCAAGCATGGCGGTGCAGTCTCCGAGCTGTGAGGTGTACGCCATCGGCCTTGGGCGTCATACCACACCGGATTCGGTGCGGGACAACGTGGTACGCCAGCTTTACGGCGCCGTTCGCTGGACGGCTACCGTACAAGACCTGCTGGCCAACGGCACCCGTCGACTAGTGGAGTGTGGTCCCGGCAAGGTGCTTACCTCCATGAACCGCCGTATCGACCGCAACAAGGACATCGCCATGGTGGCGGTGGAAGACCCAGCCTCCCTGCAGGAAGCGCTGGGCGGCAATTCCTGAAGGACCTCGCCATGAGCCATGACAGCCACCCGACCCAACCTCACGCGCAGGTGCCGCAAGTGCTTACCGGACAGGTAGCGCTGGTCACTGGTGCCACGCGGGGTATCGGCCGCGCTTGCCTGCTGGCCTTGGCCCGCGCAGGCGCGACGGTCGTTGGTACCGCCACCCGCCCGGAAGGCGTTGCTGAAATTGAGGCAGCGCTGGCAGCGGAAGGGTTGAACGGTCGTGGCGCCGTAGTGAACGTTGCGGACCCAGCGTCAGTGGAGGCGTTGCTGGCAGATATCGACGCCAACGAAGGGCCAGTCATCATTCTGGTGAACAATGCCGGAATTACGCGCGACGGCCTGTTGTTGCGTATGAAGGCGGACGACTGGAACGCCATTCTGGACACCAACCTGAGCAGTGTGTTCCGCCTGTCCAAGGGCGTGCTCAAGGGCATGATGAAAGCCCGCCATGGCCGCATCATCAGCATCGCTTCAGTCGTTGGGCTGATGGGTAACGCCGGTCAATCCAATTACGCCGCCGCCAAAGCCGGCATCATCGGTTTCAGCAAGTCCATGGCTCGCGAAGTAGCCTCGCGCAACATCACGGTGAACGTGGTGGCGCCGGGTTTCATCGACACCGACATGACGCGCGCCCTGAACGATGACCAGCGCAATGTCATGGCCGGCCAGATTCCCCTCGGGCGCCTCGGCGATCCGGCGGATATTGCGGCGGCGGTGTTGTTCCTGGCGGGCCCGGGCGGTGGCTACATCACGGGTGAAACCCTGAATGTCAACGGCGGCATGCTGATGCCCTGAGGCTGCCAACGCCTTGTTAAGCATTGGTTTTTACCAATTTTTTACTCCCTAACGCCTCTTTATGCTCCCAAAATGGTGCAGATGGTGGCGGCGGGCGAGGGGTTCCCTTAAACTAGGCCCGCTTTGACAGTCCGGGGCCTGCCTGAAGGGGGCGCCCGCTCTTGTTACCCACAGAGGACAAAAAGACGATGAGCAGCGTTGAAGAACGGGTCAAGAAGATCGTCGCGGAACAACTGGGCGTGAAGGAAGACGAGGTCACGACCGATGCGTCCTTCGTCGACGATCTCGGCGCGGACTCGCTCGACACGGTCGAACTGGTGATGGCGCTCGAAGAGGAATTCGAAACCGAAATCCCCGACGAGGATGCCGAAAAAATCACCACCGTGGCGCAAGCGGTGTCTTACATCGTCGAGCATCAGGCCAAGGGCTAAACCAGCCCGGTGTGCCGCTGCGGTTTCGGCCGCAGTGGTCTGCCAGCCTAGATGACAGGGCCCGGGTCTCCCGGGCCTTTTTCCATGGGCCTTGCTGGGCCCGCAGGTTTCCCGCAGGAAGGTTGCCGCAACCGGCCTGCCCGACACGCGGAGGTCTTCGTGTCCTATCCTTCGTCCAAGCGCCGAGTCGTTGTCACTGGTCTCGGTATCGTCTCGCCCGTTGGCAGCCAGGTGGATACCGCGTGGGACAACGTGGTGAACGGTCGCAGCGGCATTGCCCCCATCAAGCGTTTTGACGCAGCTCACTTTCCCACGCGCTTCGCGGGTGAAGTGCAAGGGCTGAATCTCGAAGACTACATGGCCGCCAAGGACGCGCGCCGCATGGACGCGTTCATGCAGTACG
>CALPVO020000116.1 GCA_943327025.2 Janthinobacterium lividum | reverse complement strand
GCCAGTCACTCCCAGCGGAACCTATCTCCAAGAGACAGTACTGGTACGACTCATCCGCCGACTCGGTATCGAAACCCTATCGCCGCTGCACCGTATCGACCGCGAAACCGCCGGCGTGGTGCTGTTCAGCTGCCAACCTAGCGAGCGCAGCAGCTACCACGAAATGTTTGCGCAGCGTAGCGTGACCAAGCACTACCATGCGGTTGCCGCATATCGTCCCGAACTGGAGCTACCGCGAACCCACCGCAGTCGGCTCGTGCCCGGAGAGCCGTTCACGCGCATGCGGGAGGCTACTGCCGCAGAAGGCGGCATACCCAACACCGAAACACGGGTGGAGTTATTGAAGGTACTTTCGGGTCAAAAGCATGCGCTCTACCACTTGAGTCCGGCGAGCGGCAAGAAACACCAACTACGCGTACACATGGCAGCCCTCGGCATACCCATCGTCAACGACACTCTTTACCCGGTTCACCACACGGCAGCAGAACTCGCTGCCAGCGCCTACGAAAAGCCGTTGCAGTTGTTGGCCCAAAGCATCGCGTTCACCGACCCGGTGACGGGTGCGGAACGCCATTTCGAAAGCCGGCTACGGCTACAGTTGGCTTGACACCAACGCGACGCCGATGGAGGTTTGTTCCATCAACGGATACACCGCTGTTGTAGGCACAGCAGCCACTTCGCCTTCCCAGCGCGGGTAGTCCGTATAGCCGGCAGCCCCAGCCCCATAAAATGTACTGCGGTCATAGACGTTGAGCGGCAGTCCCTGCTTCAAGCGCTCGGGTAAGTCCGGGTTGGCCAGAAACCAACGACCGAACGCCACTAGGTCATAGTGCCCCGCCGCTACCGCCATTCCGGCAGTGCGCGGCGTAAACCCGCCCGCCCCAATCAATACCCCGTGGTACCGGTTTCGGTAGCGTGTGTTGCGCAACGGATGGGTGTTGGAGCGGTCAGCCTCTGGCGCCACTGAAAGCCCGCCAACGCGAGGCTCAGTGAGCATCAGATAGGCCAGCGGAAAGTCGTTCAGCCCCTCAATGGCGTGTTCGTAAAGGAGCTCCGGGTCCGAGAAAAGAGTACCGAAGTAGGTCTGGTAGGGCTTGCCGGTAGCGGGGTCGTGGGCGCAGGGCGAGAGCCGCACACCCACCCGCCCTGGGCCCAATTCATCGACCAGCGTCGCCACCACCTCGAAAAGAAAGCGGCAGCGATTCGCGACATTCCCACCGTATTCATCTTCACGCTGGTTGGTGCCGTCGCAGAGAAATTGCTCGACGAGATAGCCGTGTGCCGCATGCAACTCCACGAAATCGAAACCGGCTCGGTGCGCGTTACGGGCTGCGCGGCGGTAATCCGCTACCACCCGCGCAATCTCGGCGATAGTCAGCGCCCGCGGCACTACGGCAGGCTGGTCCCAACTGTAGTCGCCGGGCTCAGTCCCTGGCTTCAGTGGAACCCCGGAGGCAGACACGGGCGGCAAAGGCGCACCACTGCCGCGCACCAATGGATGCTCCCCGATTCCTGGCTGAGCCACACGACCGGCATGCAATAACTGACAACTGATCAGCCCACCGCGAGCATGAACCGCCTCCGTAACGGTTTTCCAGCCCGCCACCTGCGTCTCCGTCCATATTCCCGGAACTTGCCCGGCAGACTCACGCACCTTCTCGTAGATCGTCCAAACCGGTGTTGCTTCCGGTGAAATGTGCGTGGCTTCGGTGATGACCAAGCCACCTTGCGAGGCACGTTGGGCGTAGTACAGCGCGGTCTGCTCGGTGGGGGCCAGAGACAATGCGTCGGCACGGGTGCGGGTCATAGGCGCCAAGACCACGCGATGAGCAAGCTCGTGGGCTCCGAGCCGGCAAGGCTGGAACAAGGCTGGGCATAGGCCGGACTGCGACACTTTAATTTCCATTGCCCCGGCCAAACAAAAACGCCACATACCCCCAAGAACGTTGAGCATAGTACCTTTCCGTCGAATCACCACACCGACCCCCACCAGGCCAGAAGATGTTTACAATCGGGACAGGGGAAACGAAAACCACGGGCTGGCACAGGGCCGACCGGGTAGCGCGGCGTACCGTGCACTCCCCGGTTCGTCCTTTGGGGTAGCACGTGAATAAACCGGCCTTCATCGAAAAACGCTCAATCGACTATGTTCCGCAGGCCGAACGGCGCGGGAAGGTCTGGCATCTCTGGCCGGTCTGGTTCGCTGGCGATGCCCATCTGGCCACCATTGCCACCGGTGTCGTGGGCATAGCCCTCGGCGGCAACCTCATCTGGAGCGCCATCGCCGTGCTGCTCGGCTGCGCGCTCGGCACGTTCTTCATGGCTTTCCACTCTACTCAAGGGCCTCAACTGGGCCTGCCCCAGATGATCCAATCCCGGCCGCAATTCGGGTATGTGGGTGCCTTGCTGGTCTGGGGCGTTGCCCTCATCACCTACGTGGGCTACAACGCTTTCAATCAGGTGCTGGCGGCCGACACCATTACCACGCTCTACGGTGGCAACCGCGCAGTCACCATCCAGGTGGTTGGCGTCTTGGCTGCCCTCTTGGCGGTCGTCGGTTACGACCTCATCCACCGTGCCCAACGTCTGCTCGCCTTCGTGCTCATCGCCGGGCTGGTCGTCATGACAGTGCTAGCACCACGCTTCGAGTGGCCTGCCTCGCAGTTCGATCTTGGTGACTTCCATCGTGGCGCCTTTATGACGCAGCTCTTCGCGGCAGCGGCCTATCAACTTTCGTGGTCCATCTATGTTTCAGACTATTCGCGCTATCTGCCCAAAGATGTGGGCGTTTCAGCCTCGTTCTGGTGGACCTTCGTTGGTGCCTACATTGGTGGCGTCTGGACCATGCTCATCGGCACCTTCGCTGCCGCCATGTACCCAAGCCTAGAACTGACTCCCGCCATCAAGGCCGCCGCCGATACGCTGCTCCCTGGCTCGGGCAAGCCGTTGCTGCTGGCGTCGCTGCTGGGGTTAGTCACCATCACCACACTCAATTTCTATGGTGCTTCCTTGACGTTGCTCAGCGTTACTGACTCCCTGCGTCCCATCAAGTCCACCGTGAGCAAGCGCGTGGTCACCATCGTGCTGGCGCTCATCGGCTCCACGGCCATTGCACTTGGCGCCTCCCACGACTTCGCCCATGATTTCGAGCAGTTTCTCGCCATCTTGCTCTACCTGTTCACCCCGTGGACGGCCATCAACCTTGTGGACTTTTACGTGGTCCGCAAGGGGCACTACTCCATCCGCGAGATCTTTAACCCGAATGGGTTGTATGGGCGCTGGAACTGGCGCGGCCTGCTGGCGTACGGGCTCGGTTTCGTATCGATGATCCCGTTTTTCAGCCACGGGCTGTACCGCGGCCCCGTGGCCGTGGCGCTAGGCGGCGCCGACATTGCCATGCTCGTGGGTCTGCCAGTATCCGCGTTGGTCTACTTGGTGGCCTGCCGGTCACTCGACGTGGAAAAAGAAAAGCGCCTGGCCGCGGAAGCGGACATTGGCCTCGACTGAACACTTACCGCACTCACAAGGAGCCCCCATGCGACTTCAAGGCAAGACCAGCATCATCACCGGCGGCGCCAGCGGCATTGGTGCCGCCACCGCACGCCGCTTCATCGCGGAAGGTGCGAGAGTGCTCATCGCCGACCGCAACCTGACGGCAGCCGCTGCGCTGGTCGCGGAATTAGGCCCGAATGCGGTGGCTATCGACTGCAATGTGCGCCAGGAAGCCAGCGCCGCCGCGGTGGCTGCCCGCGCCATGGAACTGTGGGGACAGATTGACATCCTGGTTAACAACGCTGGCAGCGAACTGAACCGTGCCTACAACGAGACCACCTCGGACGAATGGGACATGGTGCTGGAAACCGACCTCAAGGGCCCGTGGCTGATGTGCAAGCACATCGTGCCGCACATGGTGCAGCGCGCCTCCGGAAGCGTCGTTAACGTATCTTCCCTCAATGGTTTGGTAGGTTTTCCGCTGTCCGCCGCCTATGGCAGCGCCAAGGGCGGTCTGGTGGTATTCACGCGCGACATGGCCATCGAACTGGCGCGCTCCGGGGTGCGCTTCAATTGCGTCTGCCCCGGCGTCATTCAGACACCGATGATGGAGCGCTGGACAAACTTGATGCCGGACCAGGACGCTGCCAAGCAAATGCTGCGTGGTGTGATGCCTATCGGTCGCATGGGTACATCCGAGGAAGTGGCGGGCGCCATTTTGTTCTTCGCCTCTGACGACTCGACGCTCTGCCAAGGCGCAGTCCTCAGTGTCGATGGTGGCTTCACGGCGCAGTAGGCAGACCAGTCGCTGCCTCTTCACGAAGCCCGCTTGCAGCGGGCGACTCGTTGAATGAAAAAGCCCACTTGCAGCGGGCGACTCGTTGAATGAAAAAGCCCGCTTGCAGTGGGCGACTAATTGAATGAAAAAGCCCACTTGCAGCGGGCTTTTTCTCGCCGCGAGAACTGGCAACCCTATAAAGTGCAAGGCGACGCTCGAGCAGGCAGTTACCGCAGCTTTATAGCTGTTCGAAGGTGCCGTCTTTGTAGGGAGCGACAAAGTGGGCATAAAACGGCTCGTTGACGGGAGCCCAATTGGGCCGGGCCTTCATCCCATTCGCCCAGCGGGTAACATTTTTCCAACGCGAATAGTCCAGATGTATAACCTCGCCGAGTGTCAGCATGGCGATACCCAAGTAGTCGGCGAGGCTCACCTGCTGGCCGCACAGGAAATCGTTCGTGCCGATGAGGTGTGAATCGAGCACGTTTAGCCAGTGATGGGCCTTCTCGCGACCAAAAGCCAGCTTTTCTGCTTGGGCCGCTGGATCTTTACACTGGAATTTGGGTAAAGCCTGCGGATAAATGAAGTTGTATCCCAAGTCGCGGTAAAACCCAGTATTCAACCAGTCCATGCATTCATTGATGCGTGCTCGCTGCTGCAAGTTCTGGGGATAGGCAGCACTGCCTTGCTTGTCCGCCAGATACTTCAAGATGGCAGAGCTTTCGGTCAGTAAAAAGCCATCATCCTCCAGCGTCGGTACCTGCTGACTGGGGTTAACGCTGCTGTAACTGGATTGCTTGTGGGCGTCTGCAAACAGATCCACGACGTTGCTGCCAAAGACGATGTTTTCATCGGCGGCAAACAAAAGGATGGGCCGACTGGTGGTAGACACAGAGTGAAAATAAAGCTTCATGGCGAGACTGTTCCTTCAATATCAAACAGGGCGGTGGCCTGTCGTGGATTTTCAGACCAGCTGATGTTCGGTGAAAGGTTCGATACGGCGATTTAATCAACCGGCCCGCATCACACAAAACTCCAGACAGCCCCTTCCAGCGGAGGTTTTGTAAACCAGACTCGAGTGTGCTCGACCCTGAGTCTAGTGCCTCCGCCAGTCTTCGATTATCTTGGCAGTAATCCGGCCGGGGAACCATTCCAAGCTTAGAAACTCGCCCCGGAATTCTAGTTCTCAGTGCTACGAAAAACCGACCGGCGTTACAGCCTCACCGCTGACTAATTGCTGTAGTGACTCTATCTGCCGCTGCAATTCGAGTGACTCGACACCGAGGGCATCGGCCGCCTGTGCGCCTTGTTCGGCACTGGTGGCATTCCCTTGGGCAGCGTGATCAATCTGGCTCAACGCCACCGAAATCTGGTCGATGCCTTGCGCTTGTTCACGGGCGCCCACGGAAATCTGGTGCATCAAGGCGTCGGTCTCTCCGACCTCCCGCGCGATGGTCTCCAATGCCTGGCCGAACCCAGCGGCACAAAGTGCGCCTTGACGACTGCTGGTGATAGCGGCCTCGATCTTTACAGCCGTCTCCCGTGCCGATGACGCACTACGCTGTGCGAGCGACCGCACTTCGTCCGCAACCACGGCAAACCCAGCACCGGCGTCTCCTGCCCGCGCCGCCTCTACAGCAGCGTTCAGCGCCAGAATGTTAGTCTGAAAAGCAATCTCGTCGATATTCCTGACGATTTTCGCCACCTCTGCGCTGGACGTATTGATGCGTTCCATGGCGGCATTCATGTCGGTCATCGAACGGGCAGCATCCTCCGCCACGCGGCGCGTGCCGGACACAATTCTCTGGACGTTCTGAGCGTTCTGCGCCGTCATCCGTACCATGCTGGAGACCTCCTCTAGAGCCGCGCTGGTCTCTTCCACGGAGGCTGCCTGCTGGCTGGTTCCTGCCGCCAGCGTCTGACTAGAGCCACCCAACTCCGCTGCCATCTGTTCCAGTTTCCGGGTCGTTTCGGAAAGACCACCGATGACCGACCCGATGGGCGCAATGACTTTGCGACGAACGGCCACGCCAGCCGCCAAAGCCGCGACGAGTGCAAGAAAAACGCTTCCCAGCAGTACCCAAAGCAAGGTTTTGCTGCGATCGATACGAACCTGCAATTGGCTTTGGGTCCGCTCGTCGAGCTCAGCAAAGAACTCGTCAATTGGCTTCATGATCCGTGCTTTGTAAGCGTGATAATCAGGACCATGCATCAGCCGCGCTGCCAAGGCCTGGTCGGGCGGTCCCACCCGCGAAAAGCCTCCCTGACCATCATCAAAGCGTCCTTTTACGGCATTCATGGCTACCGTCTCGAGTTGGACAAGCCCATCAGAATTGGCCTGCGCCTCACTGAGCTTGGCAAACTCCTGCTCTGTAAAGCCCTGCTTTTTCATCAGTGCTTGCAGCGATACCGCCGCGCCGTCAGGCCGCGGCTTGACGCCATCAACGGCCATGAAGTCCCAATAGATCCGTCCGTAATCCTCGGGGCGTGGCGCCTCGCCATTGC
>CALPVO020000115.1 GCA_943327025.2 Janthinobacterium lividum | reverse complement strand
GAGGTTGGCTTTCTGTTCTTGGAAGCCCGTGGCATCGCGCCAGCCACCGTCGCGCGTGGCGTGGAAGGCAAACGCGAGGCGGCCGGCTGCGGCGAGACTGCCTTGCAGCTTCACGCGGGAATAGCTGTTCTGGCCGAGTTCGAAGCCGGCCCGGAAGGGGGCATCGAGCGCTACGCTGCGCACATTGATCAGCCCGTGGAGCGCGTTTGCGCCTTGCGGCCCGAGGCCGGGGCCGCGCACCACTTCGAGGCCTGCTGCTTGTTCCAGGTTCACCTCGAACAGTTCGTTCACGTTGCAACTGCCCACGGGGCGCAGTGACAGACCGTCTTCCATGACGAGGAAGGCACCGCAGGCACCGGGCCCCGCCAGCACCGGTGAGCGCAGCGCTACCAGCACTTCCTGCCCGCTACCGCGTTGCAGGAAAGCGCCGGGGACGCGATTGATGGCTTCGCTTGAATGCGTGGCGGCCAGCAGGTTCAGGTCGTCGTTAGTGACAGTGCTGGCGCTCCCGGGGTAGTCGAAGGCCGCCAAGCGGGTACGCGTTGCTTCGATGACGACCTCGGGCGGTGCGCAGTCGGCCGCTGTTTGGCTGGCTTGGGTCGCTGGCGCGGCGCAAGGGGCTGCCAGCATGGCTGGAGTCGAAGGGGTGGCCGTCAGGACGAGCGCGGTCAGTAAGGAAGCGACAGGCATGGGCGGGACCGTGGCGAATTCAGGGGCTAGCGCATTATGACTGACGCCGGAGACTGCTACGCTTCTGACATGAGATCGCGTTTTTCCAGTCTTTGCACCTTGGTAGGTGCGTGCCTGCTTTTCCTGGCGGCACCGACGCTGGCCGGCACGGAGGTGCGCACTGGTTTGGTCCTCTCCGGCGGTGGTGCTCGTGGCGCGGCCCACGTGGGCGTGCTGCGCGAACTGGAAGCGGCCCATGTGCGTATCGACGTCATTGCTGGCACGAGCATGGGGGCGGTGGTGGGCGGGCTCTACGCTTCCGGTGTGCCCTTGGACGACATCGAGAAGCTGTTTCGTTCCACGGACTGGGAAGAGGCTTTCCGCGACCGGGCACCGCGCAGCGACCTCGGTTTCCGGCGCAAGCAGGACGACCGCGAGTTTCTGGTGCGTGTGCCATTGGGTGTGCGCGGTACCCGTTTGGTACTGCCACAGGGCTTGGTGCAGGGGCAAAAACTGTTGGCCACGTTGCGCCACATGACGCTGCCCGTGGCCGCAGTGACCGACTTCAACCAGTTACCCATCCCGTTCCGCGCCATGGCGACGGATATCGTCACTGGCGAGGGGGTGCCGTTGGAGCGCGGCGACCTGGCGCAGTCGCTCCGCGCCAGCCTGTCGGCGCCAGCGGTGTTCTCGCCGGTAGATTTGGATGGCCGGCTGTTGGTGGATGGTGGGCTCTCGGCGAATTTGCCGGTGGACTTGGCGCGACAGATGGGCGTGGACCGCTTGATTGTCGTTGATGTGTCTTATCCCTTGGTCCCCAGGACGTCGCTCAGTTCGGCGCTGGAGATTTCCAATCAGGCCATTACGGTACTCATGGCGCGAGAGACGCAGCGTGCGCGCGACTCCTTGGGTCCCGTAGACCTCTTGATTACGCCGGACCTTGGCGAACTGGGTTCCACCGACTTCCATCGCTTGGGTTTGGCCATTGATCGCGGTGCCGCGGCGGCCTCGGCGTATCGCGCGGATTTCGCGCGGTTCGCCGTCGTGAAGGAGGAGTGGCAGGCGTTAGCGACGGCGCGCTTGGAACGCCGAACCGTACCGCCGGTGGCACCGGCCACGGTGGCTTTCGTGGAGGTGACAGCCTCGACGGCTCTGCAACGGCGTTGGCTCGAGACCGCGTTGTCCGCTGAACAGGGGCAGCCGTTTGTAGCGGCGCGGGTGGAACGGCGCGTGGCCGAGGCTTATGGCCGGGATGTCTTTGAAACCATCGATTGGCGCTTGGTGCAGGCGGCGGATGGCGCGACGGGGTTGCATGTGGCAGGCCATGGCAAATCGTGGGGGCCGAATTTCCTCACTTTTGGTCTCGACCTGCAGGACGATTTAGATGGCAGTAACAGTTTCAACGCCGGGGTGCGCTTGTTGCTGACGGAACTGAATGCTTCGGGTGCCGAGTGGCGGACGGATTTTCAGTTCGGTGAAACGCCGCGGTTGGCTTCCGAGTTCCATCAACCGCTGGGGCTGGCCTCGCCGTGGTTTGTGGCGCCGCGGATCCTGCTGGAAAGCCGCAATGTGCCCGTCATGGACGGAGATGAACGGGTGGCGGAATTCCGTGTGCGCGAAGCACGCGGTGGTCTCGATTTTGGCCGTGAGTTCGGTCTGTGCTGTGAACTGCGCTTCGGGTTCCAGCGTGCCTTAGGCAGTCTGCGTTTGCGCGTGGGCGATCCGACGAGGCTGCCTAACGGTGCGCCACTATTGGACCCCGCGGGGCGCGCCGAGTATTCGCGCCGCCAGTGGTTTGGTCGTTTCACCTTTGATGGCCTAGACAACGTGCATTTCCCGCGCGAGGGCAGTTACTTCAGCACGCAGTGGACGGACTCGCGCGAGCAGGCTGGAGCGGAGCGCGGTAGTGACCGGGTCGAATTCTCGGCGCTCCGTGCGTGGACGGCAGGACGGCACACTTTGGTGCTGGGGCTGGACGCGGGGAGTACGGTGTCCACACCTTCCGGTGACGTTGACAGTCTGTTCCAGTTAGGCGGCTTTTTGCGCTTGTCCGGTTTGCCAACCGGGTCCATCAGTGGCGCGCACTACGCCTTGGCGCGGGCGGTGGTACTGCGGAAGATTGGCCGTGGCGGCAATGGCTTCTTCAACGTGCCCGCCTGGGCAGGCTTTGCGGTGGAAGCTGGCAATGCCTGGGCTACGCGGCAAGAGGCAACCCTCGGCGGACTACGCAAAGACGCAGCGCTGTTTCTGGGACTGGATACGGGCATAGGGCCCGTATATCTAGGCGGTGGCCTGGACGGGGAGGGGAACAGCGCTTGGTATCTGTTCCTCGGGCGGGGTTTCTAGCCGCCGCCGGCACGCGGAGGCCTTAGAGTTTTTGGATGCGCTCGAAACGCAGCGCCGGCTTGTCGCCCGGGCGGGAAAACTCGTGCTTGCGGCCCATTTCCACGATGGCGGCATCGCGTTCGGCGGCGCTGGCGTACCAGTGTTCGCGCTCCCATTCGTCGCCGAGCAGGGCACGAAAGGTGTCCCCGGCGGGCAGACGGACCCGGATGCCATACGGGCGGTTCGCCGGCGGGGCCGGGCGGTGCAGGTTGTGTTCGTTCGCGATAGCCATGGGGGCATTGTACGATGGGCAGCATGAACGTCGCTACTCTCGCTGCCACGGACTTCCTGCGTTACATCGGCTTGACGCTGGTGACCATTCTGCCCATCGTGAACCCGGTGGCGACGGCAGCGTTGCTGCTGGGAATTGGTGCCCACCTTGACCCGGACGAATTGCAGCGACAAGTGCGCAAGGCCTGCTGGTATATGGCGGGCATCTTGGTGGTGTTCCTGCTGCTCGGCACGTTCATCATGCAGTTCTTCGGGCTGTCCCTGCCTGGCCTGCGTATCGCCGGTGGCCTCATCATTTCGTTCAGCGGTTTCAAAATGCTGTTCCCGGATGAAGGAACCGGCAACGCGGCGGCGCGTGCCGAGGCGGAGACCAAGGCGGATATCTCCTTTACGCCGTTGGCCATGCCCAGCCTCTCGGGCCCGGGCTCCATCGCTACGGTCATCACCATGAGTTCCACCATCCGCGAGGCCGGGCTGGGGGGCTACCGCGCTTCGCTCAATTTGTTTGCCGTGGTAGTCGGCATTTTCCTCAGCGCTTGGGTTTGCTATCTGGTGCTGCGTGGCTCGTCCCACTTGTCGAAGGTGCTGGGTGTGAACGGTGTGGATGCGGTGTCGCGCATCATGGGCTTCCTGCTCATCTGCATTGGTGTCCAGTTCGGCATCAATGGCATTACCGAGCTGGTGGCGCAGGCGCCTTGGGTGCACGCTGCCGGTGCTGGCTGAGGCTTGGCCGCTCCACCTCCTGTTCATTCATCCGGGGCTCATCCGCCCATGGCTACCTTGAAGTTGGCGGAACAATTCGCGCCGGCGCTGGCTGCCCGTCCGGGGCTTAGTGGCTTTGCGGTATTGCAAGAAGGCGCCAAGGCCTTGCTGTCGCGTACCGCGTTGGCGACTCAGGCCACCGAACGCATCGACCTGCAGTACTACATCTATGCGGCCGACCACAGCGGCCTGACTTTACTGCTGCATTTGGCGGCCGCCGCCGACCGTGGCGTGAAGGTCCGCCTGCTCGTGGACGACAACAACCTTGCCGTTTCGGATGTGGTGGCGGCGCAAGTGGCAACGCATCCGAACATTGAAGTGCGGGTCTTTAATCCGTTTGCGGGGCGGGTGCGTTGGCTGCGCCCCTTTGAAGGGCTGTTGCGCTTGAAGCGGCTGAACCGCCGCATGCACAACAAGATTTTCGCCGTGGACGGTTGCGTGGCAATTGTGGGTGGACGCAACGTGGGCGACGCCTACTTCGATGCCGGAGAGGCTGGGCGCTTCGCGGACGTGGACTTGCTGGCGGTAGGCCCCGTAGTCGCCGCAGCGAAAGCCTCATTCGACGAGTACTGGCACAGCGACCATGCGGTGGACCCCGCCGAGTTCCTGCGTCGGCGTCCGGCCCGAGTGGCAGTGGCGCGGTTGGTGGCGCAGTTGCGCGAATCTTTGCCTGCTCGGCCAGGCTTCGAGCCGTCGGCGGAAGAGTGCGCGGCCTTCATCCGCGAATTGGCGGCCGACCCTGCGGCCTTGGCTTGGGGCGAGGCGCGCTTGGTGCACGACTCTGTCCACAAGGTCGATGCTATCGGCCGAAGGCGCTCTGCGGTCGGTACCCTGTTGGTGTCGCAGTGGCGGGCGGCACGGCAGGAAGTGTTGTTGGCTTCAGCGTATTTCGTGCCCCGCCGGTTAGGTGTGCGGCTGGTCAGGGAATCGGTGCGACGTGGCGTCGCCGTCAGTGTTCTGACCAATTCATTGGCAGCGAACGATGTGGCTTTGGTGCACGTGGGCTATGCGCGTTACCGTCGCCGTTTGTTGGCGGCCGGCGTGCGCTTGTTCGAATTCCGGGGCGGGCCGCGGGAAGCCTCGCTACATACCAAACTGGCGGTCTTCGACCGCGAGTACTGCTGGGTCGGTAGTTTCAACTTCGACCCGCGCAGTTTGCTGCTGAACACCGAGGTAGGCCTGCTCGTGCACAGCCCCGAACTCGCCGCGCGGTTGGCGGCGGTGTTTGCTGCTGATACGACGCCGGAACGCGCCTGGGAACTGGTGCGCGTCTTCCATGCGCCGCCCAAAGCCCCATTGGCCAAGCACCGCTGGGTGCTGGGTTGGCGCGGCAAGCCTGCCGGAACCGACGTGCTACTGGAAGCGGAGCCGGAAGCACCCCTGTGGCGACATTGGTTGGTACGGTTCGCGGCGCGCATTCCCGGACTGGACCAGGTGCTTTAGCACGGCGCGTCTTTCGGGGCTGTAATCAATTGCTGTCGCGCAATGGGCGAACTGGCGGGGTTCAGACCTCCACAGCGGTTTCGTGTCGTGTTCCAATACACGCTCGCTGGAGGAGAACGCTGATGCTCGGAACCAAAGTGCTTACCCTGCCGACGGCCGCCGAAGCGCTGCCCGGTCGCGTCACTGCCATGCCTGTACCGGCAGCCCATTTCATTCACGACCGTCCGCTGCAAGCTCCATTTCCGGAAGGTATGGAAGTGGCCATGTTCGGTCTTGGCTGCTTCTGGGGTGCGGAGCGCCGCTTCTGGCAGAAGCACGGCGTTTACACCACGGCGGTGGGGTATGCCGGTGGGCATACGCCGAACCCCACCTATCAGGAAGTTTGCACTGGCCGCACTGGCCACAACGAAGTCGTGTTGGTGGTGTTTGACCCGACGGTCATTTCGTACATGGACTTACTGAAGGCGTTCTTTGAACTGCATAACCCTACGCAGGGCATGCGGCAGGGGAACGACGTGGGAACGCAGTACCGTTCCGGCATCTATACCTACAGTGAAGCGCAGCAAGCGGCGGCAGTGGCTGCGCGTGCGGCTTACCAGCAAGCGCTACAGGCGGCTGGTATCAGCGCGCCCATCACCACCGAAGTGCTGCCGGCACCCACGTTCTATTACGGCGAGGACTACCACCAGCAATATCTTGCCAAGAACCCGAACGGGTACTGCGGCATTGGCGGCTGTGGGGTCGACTTCGCGTTGCCGGTTAGCGCCTGAGGCAAGACAGCCTCAGGCGCTGCCCACACCGTGTTCGGGCGAGAACCTAGCCGGTCTCAGACGAGACTCAAACTAGACTCAAACTAGACTCAGGCGAGACTGGCCAGTGCCGCGTTGAACGTGGCGCTCGGGCGCATGGCTTCGGCGCAACGGGCGGGGCTCGGGTGGAAGTAGCCGCCCACATCCACCACTTGCTTCTGCACGCGGTTCAGTTCTTCCACAATCACCGCTTCGCTGGCCGCGAGCCGCTCTGCCAGCGGGGAGAACTGCGCTTGCAGTGCAGCGTCTTGCTGCTGGGCAGCCAAAGCTTGCGCCCAATAAAGCGCCAGATAGAAATGACTTCCGCGGGTGTCGAGTTCACCGGCCTTGCGTGAGGGTGACTTGTCGTTCTCGAGGAAGCGACCGTTGGCCTCATCGAGTGCTGCGGCGAGCACTGCAGCCTTCGTGTTGCCCGTCTTGCCGGCGAGGTCTTCGATGGACACCTGAAGGGCAAGGAATTCGCCAAGCGAGTCCCAACGCAAGTGGTTTTC
>CALPVO020000114.1 GCA_943327025.2 Janthinobacterium lividum | reverse complement strand
GGGGCCACCCGCCGGGTAGCTGCCAGCAGCGGCAATACCACCACCTTCGGCACCGAACGACGAAGCCGTAACTGCCGGGTTGTCGAAGTCGAGGATGGTGTAGGCAGCCGCCACTCCCGGCGGCGGCGGTGCGACCAGCGGCGGAGCCGAAGGCGCATCAGCACCGACGAACGTGATGGGGCCCACGTAGAAGTCGGCGTCCGCCGGAGCGCCCGAACCACAGCTGAAGTTCGGGAAAATGGTCAGCTTGTTGAACGTGAACGCCGTGTTCAGTGCCGCCGTGCCCGGGGCCTGGTTGGCGAAGTCGAACGTCAGCGTCTGCCAGCCCGCAACCGTCGTGGTCACGTCTGTCTCGACGGTGTGGGTGTTGTCGTTCGCGTCTTCAAGCTTCAGCTTCACGTTCAGGCCAGCAGCCGGCGCATAAATGCGCACGGTCATGGTGGTGGCGTTGGCGGCGAACGGCACCCTGCCGATCGACAGCTTGTCGCCCACGGACAGCGTGACGCCCGCAAAGCAATCGGCACTCGCCGGACGCGCAAACTTCAATACCTGGCCGCTCGGAGCACCCGCCGGCACACCCGCCGAGGTGAGCGTGGCGGAGGCTCCGCCGAACGGCGATAGCGTGTACGTGACACCCGCAGTGTTGAAGTCCAGCACGGCGTAGGACCCGGTGGCCGGTGCCAGTGCGCCGAAGTAGCCCGCGCCAGCGTAGAGATCGGCGTTGCAGGGGGTGCCGGCAGCCGTGCCGCAGAGGCCATAGCGAGCAGCACGAGCGCTGTCCCACAGGCCCCAGCCGTCATCGTTGCCCTTCCAGCTTTCGTCGAAGGCGCTGAAGTAGAAGATGGCCTTGGGGGCGGTAGCGGTGCTGCGCTCCCAGGCGCGCATCAGGTCCATGTACCACTTCGCGTTCACGGCGCGAGCGGCATAGCCTTCGATGGAAGACGAGTTGTTGGTCTGGCGGGCCTTCCAGCCCGTTTCGCCGATGACGATGGGCCGGGTAGCGCCGATGGTTGCCATCGTGCCGTCCGCGGTGCGATAGCTGTAGTTCGCCACGGCGTCGTAGCTGGCAACGGCGACATCGCGCGCCGCCAGCATCATGGCCTGAGCACGCGCCGGGCCGGCGGCCACGGCGGTCTGCTGCCAATCCCAATTGGCCACGTAGCTCATGGGGTAGGTGTGGATAGCCACGAAGTCCAGCAACTGCACGACGGTATCCGGCTTCGAGCCATTGGCCGCGCGGCCAGCGAAGAAGCTTTGGTCGTCGTCGGCGGTAACAGGCTGCAGTACCTGCGAGCGCACGTTGCGTACGTAGCTGACCAAGCAGCTCACTGGCAGGTTGTTGGCGAACGAAGTTTCGTTGCCGACGCTGACGGTAGAGACGTTGGTGTAGGCGCGGGCGAGTTCAATGCCCTTGGTCATCTGTGCGGTGTTCACCGCGTCCGTGCAGGCCGGCGCGCTGGCGCCCTGTAGGTAGATGCCAAGTTGGAACTGAATGGCCGGATAGTTTGCGGCAGCAAGGCGGAGCACCTTGTCGCTGACAGCGTCGGAGCCGAACAGACGGATGAGGTTGAAGCCGGCGTCGTTCATCAGGCGCAGGTCTTCCAGGACCTGTGCATCCGTGGGGATTTCACCAACGCCCGGGCCGCCAGCGCGGAAAGCGCCGTAGGCGATAGCCTTGCCCGTGTTGTAGATGGCCGGCAGCGCGCGCGCCACGAAGGTGTTGCAGGTGACTGCGACATTCGTGACGTTGGCGGAAACCGTGCCCGAAGCATTCGCGATGGTGCAGGTCTGCCCGTCGGGGTGCGTTAACACGGTGACGTTGTAGGGGCGGCCCGCGCCGACGCGCTGCGTGAACTGGAAGGTGCCGTTAGTGGCAGTGGCCAGGCTGTTGGTGCCGTTGTTCTGCAGCACCAGCGTGCCCGTCAGGCCGGACACCGTACCGCCGATGGTGGCGTCGGACACGCAGTTGACGGCGACATTGGTGATGTCTGCCGAAGCGCTGCCACTGCCGCTCGTGACCGTACAGAACTGACCGGCGGGCTGCGTGCTGACGGTGACCGCGTAGGCGCTGCCGTTCGCGATGGACAAGCCGAACTTGAACGCGCCACTGGTGCTGACGGTGACGGAGTCGTTGCCGTTGTTGCGCAGGACCACCGTGCCAGCCAACCCGGTGACGTTGCCGCCTACCGTGACGAAGGCCTTCTGGTTCGACCAGTTGCCACCGCCACCGCAGGCGGCGAGGGCGAACAAGGTAGCGAGGGTGGCAGCGCGGGCGGCAAAGCGGCCCGAAGTACGCAGGAGGCGAGAGACGGTCGGCATGGGGTTCACCACTGGCTTCTTTGGTGGAGGTGGAATTTGAAACCGCTTTCAAATTAGCCAAGCGAACGGGGGTTTGTCAATGCTTCCGCATTCAACGCCAGATGCGGTAGCCTTCTGTCCAGTGCACCGTCGGTTATTGGGCAGTGCAAAAAATGGAGTGCAATCGAATGCGGCGTGCGGACGCTGAGCAACCGGCGCAAAGCGGTGTGGAAGAGCCTGCGGTGACGTTGGAGATGGTGGCCCGCGAGGCCGGGGTCTCGCCTAGTACCGTGTCGCGCATCCTCAACGGAACCGCGCGTGTACGCGATACCAAGGTGCGTGCGGTTCGTGCCGCCATCGCGAAACTCCAGTTCATGCCAAACAACGCCGCGCGCACGCTCGCCGGCGGCCGTTCCATGAGCATTGGTGTGGTCACGCAGGCCATCGACAGCCCGTTCTACGGCGAGGCGCTAGCCGCCATCGAAAAAGGTTTGCTGCGTTCGAATTACTCGGCGTTGTTCGTCAGTGGTCATTGGCGTGAATCCGACGAGCGCAAGTGCATCGATCACCTGGTCAGTCGCCGTGTGGACGGCATTATTCTGGTGACCAGTTGTCTGCCGGATGCCGAATTACAGCGGCTTTCGCGCACCGTTCCCCTCATTCTCACGGGGCGGCAAGTGGAAGGGGAGCGCATCCAGTGTCTGGACGCGGACTCCACTCCGGGCGCGCGTTTGGCCACCGATTATCTGATTGGCCAAGGGCACAAGCGCATTGCCTGCATTGGCGGCCCGGTGAACCATCCGGACGCCGAACAACGCCTAGATGGCTACAAGGCAGCGCTTTCCGCGGCGCGCCTGTCCTATGCCAAGCAGCTGGTAGTGGCAGGTGACTACTCCGACGCTGGTGGCTATGCCGCCATGAACCGCTTGCTGGATACGGGGGTGCAGTTCACTGCCGTCTTCGCTGCCAATGACCAGATGGCGTACGGCGCCATGCTGGCGTTGCACCGTCGTGGCTTGGTAGTGCCTCGCGATGTTTCCGTGGTGGGCTTCGACGACCTGCCCACTTCGTCGTTCACCATTCCGCCATTGACCACTGTGCATCGCGGTATTGCCGAGGTGGGCGAGAGTGCGGCGGAGGCCATGATCGAACTGGTCGAGGGCCGCGCTCCGCGCGTCCGTCTGGGGGCCACCACGCTCGCCGTGCGCGAATCCACTCGCCCGCTGCGTTAGGCGCGCTGTTCCAAAGGGCAGGGTTTGACAGGCTGCAAGGCCTATGGGCAAGATGGTTTCTTGAAAGCGTTTTCAGGAGACCGCGCTGGAGTTGGTTCCAGTTTGGTCCTGCCCGCGCTCACGACGCCCTCATGCGCAACGGTTTTTTTCATGAATGCAGCGATTGAATCCTTTAAACAGCCCTCTGCTCCCGAACCTAGCGCGGCCGTTCTGGCTGGTCGCTTTCCGGCCGGTTTCGTCTGGGGTACTGCCACTAGCGCCTTTCAGATAGAGGGCGCAGCGCGCGAAGGCGGGCGTGGCGATTCCATCTGGGACGTGTTCTGTCGCCAGCCCGGCACCATTCTCGATGGTGGCACTGGCGAGGTGGCCTGCGACCACTACCACCGTCTCGACGACGACCTGGACCTCTTGGTCAGCTTGGGGCTGCGAGCCTATCGCTTCTCTGTCGCTTGGCCCCGCGTGCAACCGGCGGGCTCCGGGGCGTGGAGCGAGGAGGGCATGGCCTTCTACGACCGGCTCATTACTGGCCTGCTGGCGCGTGGCATTGCGCCGCACATCACGCTGTACCACTGGGACCTGCCGCAGGCGCTGCAGGAGGCCGGTGGTTGGGCGGCGCGTAGCACAGTAGACCGTTTTGTCGACTATGCGCGCGAGATAGGCCGGCGCTTCGGGGCACGGGTTGCCTCCATTGCTACCCACAATGAACCTTGGGTGGTGGCCATTCTCGGGCATGAAGTCGGTATCTTTGCGCCCGGCCTACGCAGCCGCCGCACTGCCTACCAGACCGCCCATCATCTGCTGTTGTCACATGGCCTCGCGCTGCGTGCTTTGCGTGGCGACGGGGTGGGCTGCCCGCTGGGCATCGTGCTCAATCAGTCGCCGAGCACTCCCGCGAGTGCCATGCCGGCGGATGTGGCGCGTACCTGGCTCGAGGACGGCTTGCTCGTCCGTTGGTACATGGACCCGCTGTTCAAGGGCGAGTACCCGGCGGATGTGGTGGCGCACTTGGGTGCGGACGCCCCGCAGGTGGAGCCGGGCGATCTGGCGGCCATTAGTGCACCGCTCGACTTCCTCGGCCTGAACTACTACACCCGCAACGTCGTTGATGCCAACGGCGTGGTGGACCCTGCCAAGTGCGGCACCGACCACACCGCCATGGGCTGGGAAATTCACCCCAGCAGCCTGCGCGAACTGCTGCTGCGCTTGCACCGCGACTACGCGCTGCCGGCGCTGTACATCATGGAAAACGGCGCGGCCTTCGACGATCAAGTGGTTGCCGGGGAGGTGCGCGACACACGACGCATCCAGTACCTCGAGACGCATCTCGCGGCAGTAGCCGATGCTGTACAGGCGGGTGTGCCGGTGCGTGGCTACTTCGTGTGGAGCTTGCTCGACAACTTCGAGTGGGCGCAGGGTTACACCAAGCGGTTCGGCATTGTGCATGTCGACTACGCCACGCAGCGGCGTTTGCCGAAGCAGAGCGCCCACTGGTATGCGGGGTTGGTTGCCGCGCATCGCGACGCGGCCGCTGCGGCCCGGTTGCGCTGAAACACGCCATGGGTGTGGCACTTCCCGGTTGGCGGTTGGTGTGGAGCGACGAGTTCGATGCTCCTGAACTGGACCTGTCCCGCTGGGCGCCGCAACTCGGGAACGGTTTTTTCCACGGCCCTGAGCGCCAGTGGGTGCCCGGTTGGGGAAATGGCGAACTGCAGTGCTACACCGCAGAGCGCGCCAACGTCGAAGTGGTCGACAGTTGTCTGTGCATTCGCGCTTTGCGCGAGGAGCGTGAGGGTTGCGCCTACACCTCGGCGCGCCTGCGCACGCGTACGGAAGACGGCACGGCTTTGTTCGCGCAGCGCTATGGCCGCTTCGAGGCACGCGTCAGTGCTCCGCTCGGGCGCGGCCTGTGGTCGGCGGTGTGGCTGTTGCCGCAGGAAGAGGCTTACGGGCCATGGCCCGCCTCGGGCGAAATCGATTTGCTCGAAATTGTGGGTGACCGCCCTGCCGAGTACCTTGGTAGCCTGCATTTTGGCTCGAGCTTCCCGCAGCGCAGCCATGTGACGCATACCCATGGCTTCCCGACGGGCGAGGGCGTGGATGGCTTCCACGACTATGCGCTGGAATGGGACCCGGGCGAGATTCGTTGGTACGTGGATGGCGAACTCTGGGCTAGCCAAAGTGCCTGGTGGAGTTGCAGTCGCAGCGATGGAATTCGCGGCCTCCACTCACGTGGCCCGGCGGACCTGAACGCCTGGCCCGCACCGTTCGACCAACCGTTCCATTTGCTGGTGAACCTGGCGGTAGGCGGTGGCCTGCCGGGGTTGCCGGATAGCAGCACGCCGTTTCCGGCGGAAATGAAGATTGACTACATTCGCGTCTACGAGCGCGAGACATAGCAGCGCACGCCTTCGCGCGTGCACAGAGGGGGGATGATGAATTCAACCACGGACAGTGGGCGCCTCAGTGTCAGGGAGAAGTTTGGCTATGGTCTTGGTGATCTGGCCTCAAATTTCTTCTGGCAGATGTTCGCCATCTTCATCGCCAAGTTCTACACCGATGTCTTCATGCTCGGTGCCGCCACGATGGGCACCATGCTGCTGATTACCCGGTTGGGCGATGCTTTCGTCGACCCCGTCGTTGGTGCCATTGCCGACCGCACGCGTACGCGCTGGGGTCGCTTCCGTCCTTGGTTGCTGTGGGGGGCGCTGCCCATGGCCATCACGGCCGTGCTCACCTTCACCACGCCGTCGTTCGGCGGGCCGTGGAAGGTGGTCTATGCCTACGTAACCCTCAGCCTGATGATGGTGGCTTACTCTGCAATCAACATTCCGTATTCCGCACTACTTGGCGTGCTGACGCCCAGTTCGGCGGAACGTACTTCCGTCACCTCCTATCGCTTTTCCATGGCGCTCATCCCGGTATTCATCCTCGTGGGCGCCTATTCCTCGCCCATGGCCATCGCGCGCTATTACGATGGCAACGAAAATTCGCCGCAGGGCTGGATGCTGGCGATGGCCATCTACTCGGCCATTGCGGTGGTGTTGTTTGTGGCCACGTTCTTGCTGACGCGTGAACGCGTGCAGCCCATTGCCGAAGCCCCGGCGGCGCTCGGCACGGATGTGCGCGATTTGCTGCGCAACCGCCCGTGGGTGGTGTTGTCGGTGGTGGGTATTGCCGCGCTGACGCACTCGAACCTGCGTGGCACGGCAGGCGTGTTCTATTTCGAACAAGCAGTCACGGGTGGCAAGGAGTGGTTTGGCTCCATCATGACGAGTGGCGCCATTGCCTTCATCGTCGGCGTCATTGCCACGGG
>CALPVO020000113.1 GCA_943327025.2 Janthinobacterium lividum | reverse complement strand
CGGTGGGCGGCGATGGCACCGTCAACGAAGTGCTGAATGGTCTTGAAGCGGTAGTTTTGCCTGGCGCGGAAGCACTACCTGTTCTTGCCGTGCTCCCTGCCGGCACCGGCAACGACTGGGCACGCGTGCTGGGCTTGCCGAAGCACCCTCGCGCACTGGCAGCCACACTGGCGGCAGCACTTCAAGGAAAAACCCGGCCGCAAGACGTTGGGGAACTTACCTTCGCCGACGGACGCATTCACCTGTTTGTCGAGGAGGCAGGTGCCGGCTTCGATGCTCATGTGCTGCAGCGGCTCAGTCGCAAGGGGCCCCGGGCGCTCGCGTATGTGCTGGCGTTACTGCGTAGCGTTGGTAGTTACCGGGCGCCGAAGTTGACGCTGCAGCCAGATGGAGCGTCCCAGCCGCTGGTAGTACCGAGTGCATTTCTCGCCTTGGGCGCCAACGGGCCTTGGACGGGCGGCGGAATGTGCATCGCCCCGCACGCCGAGCATGACGATGGCTGGCTGGACTTTGTGACGGTGCGATCGCTCGGCTGGTTCGAATTGCTGCGCAAGTTGCCAAAGCTGTTCAACGGCCGCTTGCTGGACGATGAAGCCGTGCGCTGGTGCCGAGCGAGTGGCGCAGAGCTAACACTAGACCCGCCAGGCGGCGTGCAGGCCGATGGGCAGATTGTTGGCATGACGCCGGTGAGGTTCAGTTTGCGCCGCGCCGCACTGCAAGTTCCTCTGCCGGAATCAAGCCAATAAGAACTTGCCTGCCGCTACCAGCAACACCACCGCCAGGCAGAGCCGTAGACCGCGGCTGTCAAAGCGCTTCAACCCGAGCCGCGTGCCGATGACAGCGCCCGCCAGCACGGCAACACAGTAGACCGGCAAGGCCGAAGGCAGCGACCGCACAGCGCTGATATTCCCCAGCAATCCAAACACGGAATTGGCGAGGATGAATACCGCGGCGGTCCCTGACGCTTGCTGAATGGTCGTCCAGCGTCGGAAGACCAAAATGGGCGACAAGAAGATGCCACCACCGGTACCCGTCAGTCCGGAGAGTAGACCGATGGCGGCGCCAGTGCCCATACCCACCGCCGTGGAAGGCGGAGTGGCCGAGTCATAGGACTCATTCCGCGATGCCACGAGGAGACGGAGGGCAGAGAGAAGCAAAACGACCCCGACCAAGGGCTTGTAGTACGCCCCCGGCAACTGCCAGTACCCCCCGAGGAAAGCAGCAGGAATAGCACCCGCCACCACCAGCAACGCCACCGGTCGGCTGAAGTACCCACTCTTCACATAGCGGTAACTGATGAACGCCGACACGAGGATGTTCAACGTTAGCGCCGTCGGCTTGATGACCCCGGCGGACAAGCCGAACAGCGTCATGATGGCAATGTAGGCCGAAGCGCCGGCGTGCCCGACAGAGGTGTAGAGCACCGCCCCGAGCAACAAGGCCAAGGGCAGCAGGTACTCAGTCATTTCAGGCACGGAAGCCCCTTAGCGCGCTGCGACGACCTGGATTTCCACTTGGTAGCTAGGATTGGCCAACTTGGCCTCCACCGTGGCGCGCGCGGGCAAGTGACCCTGTGGCACCCAGTGGTCCCAAACGCTGTTCATGTCGGCGAAGGTGGCGATGTCCGCAAGGTAAATGGTGGTGGACAAAATTTGCGTCTTGTCGGTGCCGGCGGCCGCGAGCAGGCGGTCGATTTCGCCCAGAATTTGGCGGGTTTGCCCGGCGACATCGGCGGACGGGTCGGAGGCCACTTGACCTGCCAGAAACACGAGATTGCCATAGGCCACGGCCTGGCTCATGCGCTTGCCGGGTTCGATACGAGAGATGCTCATCTTGAAACTTCCTTCTGGAGACCAATACAGGGAGGTGCCGGGGCGCTATACTGCCACGGACACGGGGGTGATCGGGTTCGACATGGACTGCGAAACTCCAAGTGCATGCCGAGGTGCAAGATACCTCGTAAAACTACTTGCAAACTTCTAGCTGCGAACGACAACAGCTACGCTCTGGCGGCTTAAGCCCCGCCAACTCCATCCTCGCCCGTGCCTGTGCGGAGGGGAATGGGGTCGCAATCATAGGATCGTGAACCGCGCGTGTTTCGGGTAGCGGCGAACTAAAAAGGACGAAGCTGGATTGGGGTGCTCCCTGCCCACCGGGTAGCCTCTTTCGAGAACAGTAGGTGGGACAAGCATGTAGATCTTGTAGCGTAGGGTTCGTGGACGGGGGTTCAATTCCCCCCACCTCCACCAACAAGCAAACCCCAACCGGCAACGGTTGGGGTTTTTTTATTGGCCGGAAAGCTCTGTTTGATAAAGAATGGCGAACGGCCGGACCAAGGACTGGTGGAGTAATGCCATGTCGGTGGCGCTTGAGTTCATCGATTTCATCGTACCCATCAGCACCATCCGCGAAAAATATCCCGGTGGATGGGAGCAGTGCCTGAAAGACCACTCACCGTTGCTTGGAGGACGCGTCTGGCACGACGACCACCTGCTGCGCAACGGCGCCATGAACCCTCAGGACATCAAGTTTCTCGTCAAGGAGTGGGAAGGCCTCGGGTTCCAACCAAACGCTGAAATGGAGGGGCGTCAGGTGTGGCAGGATTTCTGCGTCATGGAGTCCTGCTTCGGCCACCCGACGATGCCCTGTCCGTGGATTGAGTTCTCGGGAGAAACCCGCTCCGCCTGGCTCAAGGGAACACTTCCCGGAAAGATTATTTCGCGAGAAGATTTTGCATCGCGCTGAGTTTCCATGAGTTCCGCCCACCCACACGCCATGGCTCTATCTAAACGCCTGCTGCTCGCCTGTCTCTGCGCGCTCGCCATTCAGCCGGTGCTTTTTGCTGGCTGGGTCGGGCTGCTCTACCTCTGGGTCGGGGAGAAGGTTCCGTTGGCCGAACTCTTGATACTCTCGCTTATCATTTTGTTCATCGCTGGAGCTCATCTGCTGTTTCTTGGCTTACCCACCTTCTGGGCGTTGCACCGTACAGCAAGGCTTACCCGCCTGAACATGGCCCTTGCAGGATTTTTCATCGGCAGTCTGGGCGCTGCCTTGCTTTTATGGCCCGTAAATCAAGACGGCGGCTCGTTTTCAGCCACCTGGCACGGCGAGTTCCGGGAGTTCACTGTGAATGGTAGACCTACCCTCGCCGCCTGGCTCCTCTATCTGGAAAGCGTGTCACTGTACGGAACTCATGGTTTGGTTGGTGCCTTGGTGTTCGACTACGTGTGGCGTCGTCGCGAGACAACCTGAAACAGGGCACCGCACGCGAAGATCAGCCCGATCTGTTCGGGTTTGGGCTTTGCCATCGTCCGGCGCACAATGGCTCCCCATTCCGAAGGCCAATTGCCAGCCATGTCACGCCGCCATGCCACCTCGCCGTCACTGCTCCAAAACGCAGTGGGCTCCATTGCCCCTCGCTACCGGAGTGCACTGCGTTTTGTGGCTTTAGTAGGGTTGATGTTGCTGCCACTCAGCGCAACTGCCCAAACGCCCTCCTCATCCACGACAGCAACACCGACACCACCGGCTGCCACACCGCCTTCGCGGGTCGAAGAGGTACTCGTCTCCGCACCGGAGCCGCGCTATGTCGCCCCCACCACGCGCGACCATATCGGACGCATCTGGGCGCCGGTCATGATCAACGGCAAAGGCCCGTATCGCTTGGTGCTCGACACGGGCGCCACCCGCTCGGCCATCATGCAGCGCGTGGTCGATGACGCCAGACTCCCACTCGACACGAAACCCATACGACTGCGCGGCGTGACGGGCACTCGCACCGTGCAAGCAGCACACGCCAAGACGCTGGCGGTCGGTGACCTATTAATCGAGAACGTCACCTTGCCGATTGTTCCAGACGCCTTCGGTGGTGCCGATGGCGTCCTCGGTGGCGAAGGACTCAAGGACAAACGCATCGCCATAGAATTTCGCAGGGACCGCATCAGCATTGCCCGCTCGCATGGCAAACCGGCACCGGCAGGGTTTTCGGTGGTTCCCTTCAAGTACGCGAACAACCGTGGCATGCGTGCGATGGTGATGGTCGGTTCCATCCGAACCATCGCACTGATCGACACCGGGTCACAGGCGACGGTCGGCAATCTCGCGCTGCGTCAGGCGCTGGCGCGCCGTAAAGACCCGCGCGATGTATTCGACTCAGGCGTCATCGGGGTGACCGAGGACCTCCAGCATGCAACCCGTGTTCGCATCCCGAGCATCTCGGCGGGCAGACTGCTGGTGAAAAATGCCGAAATCATGTTCACGGACCTGCAAATCTTCGAGCACTGGCGCCTGACTGACGAACCGGCGTTGCTCATCGGCATGGACGTGCTCGGCGTGGTCGACGCGCTGGTGATCGACTACCGGCGCAGTGAACTGCATTTCCGCACGGACTCTGCCTTCGACATCGACCCGGCAAAGATCAGGCTTTGAACTGTACCGTCAACGACTGGGGGCGCCGGTGAGTGACCACGGCAGAAATACCAGTGAGAGCGTCAGTACAGAGCCAATGAACACCAACGGCAACACGTTACGGCGCAACCGACCGGCCGACCAATAGCCGAACGTCAGCAACGCAAGCACAATCAGGGTGCGAAATAGCGCGCCGCCGTCGACCGGTTCACCGTTAGGTGCGAGCACCGGCCCACCTAACCACAGAAAAAAGAACATGACGATGCGATAGACCGGCGCCGACTCCAGCAGCATGAAGGCCAGAAACATCGAATCGGCGTGCAGAACCCGGTCGCCACGCCGGAGCCCTATCAGCGCACGGACGACAGCGTACAAAATCATGACCGGCAGCACGGTAAACATCACATGATTGAACGGCGTGTGGATAACAGCCAGGCTCAACGACAAGGCGAAAAAGAGAAATACGGGTAACAGTGTGCCAAGAATAATCGGTCCGAGAGCCCTGTGAACCGCTACGGCTCTTGCCGACCGCACCTCGCGATGCGCCAAGACGAATTGAGCAAACATGGCGGCTGCAAGCGCCAAGGCAGCGGCCGCATGCCAAGCAATCAACGTATACGATTCAACACTGAACCCGAGTAAAGACACCATGGAATCCGGCAGGTGATTCATGGCGGCATGCCCGCCCCAGGTGCCTTGCATGAAATGGGTGGAAATGGAGGGGATGAACACCAAATTGGCGATGAACGCAAAGCAGACCAATCCGAACTGAGTTCTGCTTAAGGCCAAGGTCTGCTTCGTCGACATCGTTCCACTCCAATACGACTGCCTGCCGGACAAGACGACAAGTGACTGCAACCAAAGGTCACGAGAAGTCTCTCAGCAATTATGGCGAACCTAGGCGGCTTGTCAGGCCTCGCTATGAGGGTAACATCGCGGGTAACTTTGGTTCTTCCGATTACCCTCACCGGACAGTTACCCACATGGCCCGCACCGACCGTCGTTTCAAAAAGCCCCCCCGGAACCCAGCCATCCGAGCGGCGTTCACTGCGCTTAATCGGAAAACGCTCGTAGCACTCGTCGCTCTGGCCGCCGGTGCGTCCACGGCCACTGCTGCGCCGACGCCGCCGGACCTCATCGTTCTTAGTTCGCGCATCGAAACCGTCGATTCTGCTCCCTCCGGCGCAAAGCCGGTCGAGGCCTTCGCCGTCACAGCCGGCAAGTTTTCCTACGTAGGCTCGGCCGCCGAGGCGCTGCGCCTTGCCGGCCCAACGACTCGCATCGAACGCGTCGGCGACAGACTCGTCCTGCCCGGACTGGTCGATACGCACGTCCACGCCACGCGCATCATTGAACTCAACACTTGCGACCTGAAGAACGAATCCCGTTCGCTCGCGCAGATTGCCGACGTGGTTCGCGAATGCCTGACGCGCTTTCGCAAACAGCCCGGCGAGTGGTTGCGCGTCGCGCAGTGGTCCATCTACAGCGGCAACGAACCCGACGCACAGCATCCGACGCTACGCGCCGCGCTCGACCTTGCAGCGCCTGCCAATCCCGTACAACTGATGGGAACAGACGGTCACCACGCAGCGTTCAACTCGGCCGCCCTGCGCCTAGCTCATACGCCCGACGGGGAGATTGTGGGCCTGAGCCGTGCCACGTTGGCCGGTCCGCTGGCACACTACCGCGCTTTGGTAGACGTTGGCGTCGATGGCGAACCTACCGGCGGGGTCAACGAGGAAGCGCGGTATCTGGTGTTGCCGCTGCACCTGCAAGGCCAAGACCTCTCGGAGGTAACGCGTGAGCCGGGCCGTGTAACGAAGCGATTGAACTCGGTCGGCATTACGGCCTTCCAGGACCCCTCCGTCCCGGCAACCTCCTTCGCCATCTACGACAAGATGCAGGCGCAAGGCGAACTGACTGCACACGCCTCGCTGGCAACGCTGCAGGACCTCGACGCCGCAGAACTACGCGCCGGCGGTCCAGACTGGGACGCGCTGGTGGCAGAGGCCGTGTCCTTTCGCGAGCGCTACCGGGACAACCCACTCATCCGCGCTGATACGGTGAAGCTGTTTGCGGACGGTGTGATGGAGGGGAACCCCTTGGGCACCCCGCCGACGCTGCCGAATTCGCCATCGCTGACCCCTTATCTCCAACCCGTATTCGGCAAAGACGAGCGTGGCCGCGCGACCTTCAGCGGGCAGTACCAGGACCCACAAGCGCCGGAGTGCCGCGCCATCGCCGCGCCCCCGCAATGCGCCGTCTCCTCGGGCCGTCTACAGCATGGACGCACGGTCATCATGGAATACGCGCGGCGAATGCACCAAGCCGGCTTCACGCTGCATATCCATGCCATCAGCGATGCCGCCGTGCGCACGGCGCTGGACGCTATTGAGGCTGCGCGCGCAAACGACCAGCCCGGCACCGCGCGCCGCGCGGACACACTGGCCCACGTGCAGCTGGTACATCCGGACGACATGCCGCGTATCGGCCGCAATCAAGTATTTCTGGCCATGACCTACGCG
>CALPVO020000112.1 GCA_943327025.2 Janthinobacterium lividum | reverse complement strand
GCGCTATGGCGGATGCCACGGCCATCGATTGGTATATCGATTACGCTGCCAACCAAACGGATTACCAAATGTAATCTGTCCGCTGCAGCGTTGCCCGGAGTGGGTGGCGCTGCAGCGAAGGTGCGGCATTCGCTTGCAGTCGAGTCGGGCTTCATCGGGGGTGGAGCCGTGAAGGGGTTGCAGGCGCGACAGTGTCACCCTTGCCGGAGGTGTCTCGCTGCTGCGAGCTACACCATATTTCTCGTTTCCGAGGTTTCCGCCCATGTTCCAGCCCAAGCCTGCCCTGGTTCTTGTCCTCGCGCTCGCTAGCCTCCTCGCTGCCTGCAAGCCGGCCGAGCAAGCGGTGAAGCCCGCTGCCGTCGATGCGGCACGCCTCACGGCTGCCGATACCGACACTGCCAACTGGATGAGCTATGGCCGCACTTACAGCGAACAACGCTTCTCGCCGTTGCAACAGGTGAATGACGCCAACATTGGGCAGCTGGGCCTGGCCTGGAGCGTGGACCTGGATGCCGAGCACCGCGCGCAAGAAGCGACGCCGCTCATCATCGACGGCGTGATGTATGTGACCACTGCGTGGAGCAAGCTGTTCGCCTTTGATGCCGCGAGCGGCAAGCAGCTGTGGGCTTACGACCCGAAGGTACCGGGGCAGGCCGGCGTGCATGCCTGCTGCGATGCCGTGAACCGTGGCGCTGCGGCTTGGGAAGGCAAGCTGTATGTCGGCACCCTCGATGGTCGTTTGGTGGCTGTCGACGCGGCCACCGGCAAGGAAGTGTGGAGCGTGCGCACTACGCCGGAAGGCAGCCGCTACACCATCACCGGCGCCCCGCGCGTGGCGAAGGGCAAGGTGCTCATCGGCAACGGCGGCGCCGAGCTGGGTGTGCGTGGCTATGTCACCGCCTACGACGCCGCTACCGGCAAGCAGCTGTGGCGCTTCTATACCGTGCCGGCGAACCCGGCGGATGGCCCGGAAAGCCCGGCCCTGCAGGCTGCGGCCAAGACCTGGACGGGTGAATGGTGGAAGCTCGGCGGTGGTGGCACTGTGTGGGATTCCATCGTGTACGACCCCGAGCTCGACCTCGTTTACATCGGTGTGGGCAACGGTGCGCCGTGGGCGCGCAAGATTCGCAGCCCCGGTGGTGGCGACAACCTCTATCTTTCGTCCATCGTGGCGTTGAAGGCGGAGAGCGGCGAGTACGTGTGGCACTACCAGACCACCCCGGGCGACACCTGGGACTACACCGCCACCCAGCACATCATGCTGGCGGACCTGCCCATCGACGGGAAGCCGCGCAAGGTGCTGATGCAGGCGCCGAAGAATGGCTATTTCTACGTGCTGGACCGCGCCACCGGCGAACTGCTGTCGGCCACGCCGTACGCTGCGCAGAGCTGGACCACGGGCTTCGACATGAAGACCGGCCGCCCCATCGAACACCCGGACGCTCGCTGGAGCGAAACCGGCAAGCCGTTCCTGAATATGCCTGGCCCCGGCGGTGCGCATAGCTGGCAGCCCATGTCCTTCAACCCCACGACGGGGCTCGTCTACATCCCGGCCATGGATGTCGGCTTCCCGTACATCCCGGATGCCAATTTCAAGGAGCGCAAGCTCGGCTGGAATACGGGCGTGGACTTCAACGCCGGCAGCCTGCCGCAAGTCCCGGCCATCAAGGCCGCCGTCAAGGGCGCCATGAAGGGCTACTTGAAGGCCTGGGACCCGGTGGCGAAGAAGGAGATGTGGCGCGTCGAGTACCCGTACCCTTGGAACGGCGGCACGCTGGCCACGGCGGGCAACCTGGTGTTCCAGGGCGATGGTATGGGCAACTTCAGCGCTTTCCGTGCCGATACGGGCGCGAAGGTGTGGTCTGCGTCCACCGGCACTGGCATTCTCGCGCCGCCGGTCAGCTATGAAGTGAAGGGCGAGCAGTACATCGCCATCGAAACCGGTTGGGGTGGTGCCTTTGGCCTCGCTGCCGGTGAACTGGCGCGCGACGCGCACTCCGCCACCAACGTTCCGCGGCTGATGGCGTTCAAGATTGGCGGTAAGGCGGAAATGCCCAAGACCGTTCTGCCGCCGCCACGCGACTTCAACCCACCTGCGGACACCAAGGACGAAAAGGCGGTGGTGGCTGGCAAGGCCATTTTCCACACCTACTGCAGCGTCTGCCACGGCGACTCGGCCGTCAGCACTGGCACCTTGCCGGACTTGCGCTACAGCGCGTACATCAACGCGCCGGGTGGACTGAAGCCGGTGGTGTTGGGTGGCGCGTTGCAGGCCAAGGGCATGCCGAACTTCACCGGTGAAGTGACCGAAGCCGACTTGGAACTGGTGCGGACGTACATTGTGCGTCGCGCCCACGAGTCGATAGCGGAGGCCGCGGCCGCGAAGGCGAAGTAACCCGCGGGGTTTAAGCGACGCCGTAAGCCACGGCGTCGCGCAGGGAACCGTTGTTCAGCCCGCTTCGGGCGGGCTAACCACTGGCTGCTGCAGACGTTCCGTCATGCCGGCCAGCAGCCGGCTGAGTGTTGCCATCTCTTCCGGCGTCATGCCGGCAAACAGCTGCGCAGAGACGTCTTGCACATGGGGCAGCAGCGTCTTGTAGAGCTTGCGCCCCTCGGTGGTCAGCGTCAGCAGCTTGCGCCGGCCGTTCTGCGGGTCGGCGCGTTCGGTCAGGCGCCCGCTACGACGCAGGGCGCCCACCGCGCGGCTGACATTCATTGGGTGCACGCCGGCCACTTCGCCAATCTCGTGGCTCGCCGCTTCGCCCATGGGCGCCAGCGTCATCAGCACGCGCAGTTCATTCATGCTGATCTGATAGCGCACCGAATCGCCGGAGAAGAAGGGCGTTTCGATGAGGTTGGACAATTTCAGCAACCGGTAAAGCAGCAGCGAGCGGCTGCGGTGGCTGGCTTCGTCCTTGGCGGACAGCGCCTGCAACCAGCGTTCACGGTCGGCGGCGGTCTGGGTGGCGTTCTTGCGCGTCATGGCGGGGACCGGTACGAAAGAGAAGACCAGTCTAGACGATAACCTTGGTTACGAAAATTCTGGCGTGATGCCCCACGGTCGCGCCATGAAAAAAGGGGCGCCAGCTACGCTGACGCCCCCTTGAGTTCACCCGGAACGGGTGAGTTCGGTCAGAACTTCTTCTTGAAGGTCACGGCCCACTCGCGCGGACGGCCCGGCTGACCGGCGATGGCGCCAGCGCCAGCGCCCGTCAGGTCGAACTTGGAGACGAAGTAGTACTTGTCTGCCAGGTTCGTCACTTCCAGCGCCGCTTCGAGGTCACGCTCGGCATTGCGCCAGGTGACACGGGCGTTCGACAGGTTGTAGCTGTCCACCTGGCCGTACAGCGCCGAAGGCGTGCCGGCGCTGGCGACGAGATCGCCACCGACCAGCTTGTCCTGGAAGCTCGTGTCCAGACGGGCCGTGACGGAACCGCCGTTGCCCACCGGGAACTCGTACTGCACGCCAGCGTTCCACTTCAACTTCATGAGGCCGCGCGGCTGCGGGGCCAGCTTGTTGACGTTGACCGGATCGCTGGAGCAGGGGCCCGAAGCACCACCCACCACGGCCGGGTTCACGCACTTCCAGTCCCAGGAGAGGTGAGACACGGAAGCGTCGAACTGCAGGCCGTCGACCGGCATGGCGAGCACTTCGAGTTCCACACCCTTCAGCTTGGCGTCGCCGGCGTTCTGCGGCAGAGCGCAGGGACCGGGGCCACCGAACTGCGGGCAGGACAGCAGCGTCAGCTGGGCGTTCTTGAAGTCGTTGTAGAACACAGCCGCGTTGATGCGCAGCTTGCGGTCCATGAGGTCCGTCTTCAAGCCCACTTCGTAGGAAGTGACTTCTTCAGGACCGAAACCACGCGCCTGGGCAGCGTTGAAAGGACGCGGGCCCACGCCACCGGCCTTGTAGCCGGTCGACACGGTGCCGTAGGCCAGCACTTCGGGCGAGAAGCGGTAGTCCACCGACACGCGGTAGTCGATGCGATCGCCTTCGAACAGCGCCGTGCGGCCGCTGAGCGCGGTGCCGTTCGGGCCGTTGTAACCGATACCGTTGGCCGCGCCGACGCCATCGAGGAAGCCGTTGATGGTGCGGCCGTCGAGGTTGTAGCGGTAGTAAGTGTAGGCCTTCGAGTCTTCGGTGTAGCGCAGACCGCCGGTCACCGTCATTGCGTCAGACACGTTGAAGATGGCGGTAGCAAACGCGGCCTTCGACTTCGTGCGGACCGGGTCGTTGCCGATGAACTGTAGCGGGAAGATGGGCAGCAAGCCCACGCCCGGGATGTTCGCGGCGACGTAACGAATGTCCTGCAGCGTGTAGTAGGTGGTCTGCTCGTCAGAGTAGTAGCCACCGACCGTCAACGACAGGTTGTCCATGAGCTGCGCGTTCATGCGCAGTTCCTGGCTCTTGAACCAGTGCGACAGGGTGTTGTTGCCGAAACCCACGCGCGCCGGCGAGAGGTCGTTGTCGATGCTGAACGACGATTCCCACTTGCGGTAAGCGCTGATGGAGGTGACGTTCACCTTGTCGTTGACGGTCCAGTTGATGTTCGCCGAACCGCCCCAGCCTTCATAGGTGGACAGTTCGCTGCCCGAGGTGGCGGCCAGCGGCAGGCCCTGCAGCGGCGGGATGAGGCCGGCGGTGAAGGAGCCAGCTTCGTGGCCCGTGGAAGTGTAGTTGCACCACTGGCCGCAGATGAAGGCATTGCTGTACGCCAGGCCATTCGTGGTCTGCACGTTCGGGTTGGGGTTGCTGCCGTACAGCAGCACTTCCGCGCCGTTGTGATGCACGTCGCGGATGTAGTCCGCCGACAACGTAATTTCCAGCGAATCGTTGGGCGTTGCGCGCAGGATGCCGCGCAGGGCGCGGTAGCCGACATCGCCGGTCGAGTACTTCTTGCACTTCACGCCACCGACCGGCGAACCGAGGCCGCTGGACGGGTTGGCGCAGCCGTAGTCGAGCACGTCGACGTAGCCGTCCTGGTCGGAGTAGGCGCCCGAAAGGCGTGCCGACACCGTCTCGGAGACCTTGAAGTCACCGCTGGCGCGCAGGTTGATGCGGTTGCGGCTGCCGTAAGTGGCCGACACATAGCCGCCGCCGTCACCGGTGGGCTTGCGCGACACGAACTTGATGGCACCACCTTCCGAGTTGCGGCCGGTGAGCGTGCCCTGCGGGCCGCGCAGCACTTCCACGCGCTCCACATCCATGAGGTCGAAGTTCGCACCCGTCAGGCGGGGGTAGTACACGTCGTCGATATACATACCGACGCCCGGCTCGTAAGCCGGGTTGAAGTCGATCTGGCCGAGACCACGGATGGTGGCGGTGATGGAGTTACCGAACGCCGCCGAAGCGGGGCGCAGGATGACGCTGGGCGCGCTGTCCGCGATGGCGGCCAGGTTGGTGGCGCTACGCGACTCGAGCTGTTCACCGGTGACCGCCGTGATGGCGATGGGCGTGTCCTGCAGCTTCTGCTGACGGAACTGGGCGGTAACGACCACTTCACCGATGGTGCCGTCGGTGGCGGCCGCGTCCTCGGCTTGCGCCGTGAAAGCCATCATGCCAGTGGCCACGGCCAGTGCCGTGAGCGCTTGGCGCTTGGTTCCAAACTTCGAATGAGCAGTCATGCGAATACCCCCCCAGGGCGATGTCGAAGAGAAAACAATCTGTTGTAAAACCAAAAACAGCAGCTGACAGCTGGCCCGAAGACCCACCACCAGTGCCACGTTGCATTCCTGCCACGTGGCTTATCTATAACGGATGTTACCTAACATACGTTATCGTTGTTGCCGCGCCAAGCCCCCCTTGCGGATTGGTTGTCGCGTCCGGCGGGCAGGCTTGGGCCTGACCGCCTGAATGTGGTATTTCCGCAACGCCACAGGCTTCAGCCCCAGCGCGACGGTTCCGTCCCTGGCACCCAAGCAGCTTCGGGTTGTCCGCTGCGGCTTAAAGCCAGCGCGGCACGAACTGCGGCCCGCTCGTCGATACGTGCCAGCCAGCCGGCCAAGTGCGGCGTATCGACGGTATTGACGACGGTCGGGGCCAACGTGCGCAGCGGTGCCACCAAGGCATAGGCGTCGATATCGGCGAGCGAATAGGCGGGGCCGGCCAGCCAATCCGCGCCCGTTAGTGCCTTTTCCAAGCGCGCCACGGGCCCGGCGAGTCGCTGCTGCCAAGCCGCTTCATCCACCGCGCCATCCAGCACGGCCAGCCAGGCGTTGCGGCGCTCCAGCGGTTCGATGGCAGCCAGTTGTGCGCGCAGAGTGGTGCCTTCACGGGCAGCCAGCACCGGCCGCAGGAAACGTGCGCATCCCAGTGCCGAGACCACGGGCCCACGGCCAAGACCGAGGTACTGGGCCCAAGCGCGTACGCGGTAGCGGTCATGCGCTGACGCCGGGAAGAGGTCTGGGCCTGTCACCACTTCGTTGAGATACTCCAGCTGGAACGAGGTACTGCTAAGCACCTCGCCCCCGACGACCAGCAGCGGGCCTTCTCGCTCGAGCTGCAGGGCGCTCTCGGCGTTGGCCGGAAAGCCCGGCGCAAACTGTTCGAACGCGGTGGGGTCGAACCAGTGGCTGGTGTAGGGCGCACCCTTCTCAGCCAAAGCGATGAGCGGCTTCAGGAAGACCCCGTTGGGTTCCCAGTGGTACAGCGCGATCATGGCTTTTTCCAGCCCGGGGAATTGCCCGGGAGCACGGACTGCTGCACAGCGGCGGCGCTCAAGTGCGTATTGCCGCGCTCGAGGAAAGCGACGCGCTGCACCATGGGCGTACGGCCGAGCGCCCACGTGGCCTTGGTGGCCGGGCGCTCATAGATGCGCCGCAGCCATTCCATGATGTGCGGGGTACGAGCGTCGTTGCAGTGGTCCGGCTGCGAAAGGGGCAGTGCGTAGCCGAGATTGAAGCCGTTGATGTCGCCGAGCGAGAACGTTTCGCCGGCAATCCACGTGTGCTTGGCTAAATGAGCTTCGAGT
>CALPVO020000111.1 GCA_943327025.2 Janthinobacterium lividum | reverse complement strand
CGGTTTCATCCGAAGAGCCGCGGCAATGCGCCGTAGCAAAACGGACGCTACGCGCGACGTCGCGATGGGTAAGCGGCAAGCCGGCCTGCGCGGCACAAGCCAGCGCCGCGGTAACGCCAGGCACCACCGCGTAGGGGATGCCCGCGGCGCGCAAGCAGAGCAGCTCTTCACCGCCACGACCGAACACGAACGGGTCGCCGCCTTTCAGGCGAACGACGTTCAGCCCTTCGCGGGCATAGTGCAGCAGCAAGCGGTGGATTTCGTCTTGCGTCACGGAATGCCCGCCGCCTTCCTTGCCCACTTCCACTTGCAGCGCATCACGGCGTGCAAGCGCACGCACTTCGGCGCTCACCAAGCGGTCCACCAGAATAACGTCGGCGCGTTGCAAAGCCTGCAGACCGGCGAGCGTTAGCAAGCCGGCATCGCCAGGGCCTGCGCCCACCAACGTGACATGGCCTTGCACCGCAGGGTCGGCGGACGAGGTTGCAGCCGCCAGACTAGCCAACAGGGCTTCACCGGCAGCCTCCTCGTGCCCTGCTTGTACCAAGCGCGCTACCTCGCCGTCCATCCAGCGGTCGTAGAGTTCACGGCGCCGGGCAGGCGTCCGTACGGCGCTTGTGACGCGCTCACGCCAACGTGCGAAGAACTGCGCCAGACGGCCGAGGCCGCCATCGAGTAGCAGTTCAATGTCGCGTCGTACCCGTCGTGCCAGCATGGGCGCGGTGCCACTGGTGGACACGGCCACCAGCAACGGCGAACGGTCGATGACTGCCGGCACGATGGCGCTGCACTTCGCTGAATCGTCGACCACATTCACGAATTTTCGGGCCCGCGCACCAGCCGCCGCCACGGCCGAATTCACCGACTCGTTGTCGGTAGCGGCAACGACCAGCCATGCGTTTACGAACCAGTCGGCAGCGAGAATGGCCGTCGGGTCTGCAGGCAGCACCGCACGAACATGGCGCAAGGTGCCACCCGCCAGGGATGCGCTGGCGGTAACTTCGGGCGTCGCGGACTCCCGCGTACGCTGCACCAACTGCGCAGCCAAGGCTTCGTGCAGTTCCGGCGCCACCACGGTAACCACAGCACCGGCGGATAGCAGCGCCTGCACCTTGCGCAAGGCCACTTCACCACCACCCACCACGGCAACATCACGGCCTTGCAGATCGAGGAACAGCGGAAAGTGACGCATGGCTGCTGCCTAGATGGAGTAGTCGGGGTCGTGCAGCCCGCACTCGCGTTTCAAACCAAAAAAACGCGTGGCCTCTTCAGAACCGGCCTCGGCCAGCGAGCGAGTGGTGTGCCAATCGCCAACGGACACATAGCCCTTGTCCCACAGTGGGTGATACGGCAGCCCATGACGCTTCAGGTACATGCCAACGTCACGGTCGCTCCAGTCAGCGATAGGGGCTACTTTGAAGCGACCTTCCTGGGCGCCGAGGAAAGCCACACCAGAGCGGCTCTCCGCTTGGTCGCGGCGCAGCCCGGTGAACCAGGTGCGCGAACCCAACTGCTCAAACAAGCGGCGCATGGGCTCCACTTTGTTCATGCGGTTATAGGTTTCGATACCCTCGAGCCCTTGCTCCCACAAACGGCCGAAGCGGGCCTCTTGCCAGCCCGCGCTCAATTCAGCGCGCGCCACCTGCAGATTGAGATTCAGCCGCTGCTGCAGCGTATCGATGAACTGGTAGGTTTCCGGGAAGAGATAACCCGTATCCACCACCACCACGGGCGTCTGCGGCGCCTGCGACACCACCAGATGCAGCATCACTGCCGCCTGGGCACCGAAACTCGAAGACAACACATGCGGGCCGGGCAGGTTCGCCAAGGCCCAAGCCACACGCTCTTCGGCAGTCAGCGGCTCCAGTTGCGCGGAAAGCTCTGCGCGCTGCGCTGCTTCCGCAAGCGCAGCGGCCACATTGCCGGCGGGAGCCGCGGAAAGCGCCGGACCACTCGCCGAGAGGTTAGCCATGACGTTGGCAGGCACCGCGTTCACGCCCCTCAAGCCTCCACGGCGGGCGGAACCACGACACCATTGCGTACGGTCCAGTCACCGAAGGTTTCACCAGCACGACGGCCTGCCGCCCAGCCAGCAATAAGCGGATCGAGAGCCGCAAGAATAGCCGTCTCGTCGAGGTTCTCGCGGTAGAGCGTGTTCAGACGCGTGCCAAGAGCATCCGCGCCGAGCATAAGGTTGTAGCGGCCCGGTGCTTTGCCCACAAGACCAATCTCCGCCACGTACGGCCGACCGCAACCATTCGGGCAACCGGTAATACGCACGCTGACACGCTCTCGATCCAGTCCGTGGTTCGTCAGCAGCGCATCCACGCGCGCACTGAAATCCATGATGTAGCGTTCGGCTTCTGCCATGGCGAGTGCACAAGTAGGCAGCGCCACGCAGGCAATAGCGTCCAGCGCGACAGGCGTGGCAACTTCATGAATCCCCAAGCCGTATTGCGCCACCAGTGCGTCCACCTTGGACTTCTCGCTCGCAGCGATATTGGCGAGCTGCAGATTCTGGTTTGCCGTCAAGCGCAGTTCGCCCAGACCCAGTTCAGCATAAGCACGCAGACCCGCCATCCACTTCGCTGTGGGCCCATCGACAATGCGCCCACCGGGGACGCGCAGCGTCAGGTGCAAGCGCTCATCCTCGCCGGTTTCCCAGCCAAAGCGGTCACCACGGGTGGTGAAACTGAAGGGCTTCGGTGCCGCCAAGGGACCACCGAGACGCCGGAACAACTCTTCCTTGAACCACGCCACGCCACGGTCCTGAATGGTGTATTTCAGGCGAGCATGCTTGCGGTTGGTGCGGTCACCGAAATCACGCTGCGTGGTCATCACCGCCGCCGCCACTTCGTTCAGACGTTCCTTCGGCAGGTACCCGATGGAATTCGCCAGACGCGGGAACGTAGCGGACTCGCCATGCGTGGCCCCTAAACCCCCCCCCGCAGTGAGGTTGAAGCCCACCAACTGGCCTGCTTCGACAATGGCGATGAAACCGAGATCCTGAGTGTAGATGTCCACGTCATTGTGCGGCGGCAGCACGATGGCGGCCTTGAACTTACGCGGCAGATAAGTGGCGCCGTAAAGCGGCTCCGCCTCGCCCACTTCACCGGCCAGCTTCTCGCCGTCGAGCCAAATCTCGTGGTAAGCCCGCGTATGCGGCAACAAGTGTTCCGACAGGCCGCGAGCATAGGCGTGAATTTCGGCGTGAACGGCGCTCTGGGCCGGGTTGATGCCGGCCATGACATTGCGGTTCACGTCACCGCAAGCGGCGATGCAGTCAATGGCCACGCGGTTCATGGCCATGAACGTGTCACGTAGGTGACGCTTCACCACACCATGCACCTGGAAGGCTTGGCGGGTCGTCAGCTTCAGCGTGCCGTTACCGAACTCGCGAGTGATGGCATCTAGCGCCAACCACTGCTGCGGTGTGGCCACGCCACCGGGAAGCCGGGTACGGATCATGAAGCTGAATGCAGGCTCCAGCTTCTGCTGACGCCGCTCCTCGCGCACATCACGGTCATCCTGCTGATAGCTGCCATGGAACTTGATGAGCTGCGTGTCGTCGTCCGCGATGGCACCGGTAACCGGGTTGGCCAAACTTTCGACGAGCGAACCACGGAGGCCGCGGCTGCGCGTCTTGATGCCTTCGACAGCCGACAAAGGCGCAGCAGATCCGTTGGGGGACTTGGACACGTCCGTCTCCTTAGTAAACATCGCGCAAGTAGCGCTTGGTGGCAGCAAGTTCCGCAAGCCACGCTTCCGCAGCTTCAGCCTCTAGCCCGCCTTGCTGCTGCGCCACCTCTAGCAGCGCAGCGTGCACATCGGGCGCCATGCGGGTGGCATCGCCGCAAACATAGAGGCTAGCGCCGCCTTGCAGCCAACTCCACAAGTCCGCGGCTTGTTCACGCAAACGGTCCTGCACATAGATCTTCCGGGCTTGGTCGCGCGAGAAGGCGAGATCCAAACGGTTCAAGCGCCCGTCCTTCAATGCCTGCTGCCATTCCAACTGGTAGAGGAACTCGGTATCGAAATGGCGTGCACCGAAGAACAGCCAGTTGCGACCACTGGCACCCGTCTCACCGCGTTCTTGAACGAAGGCACGGAACGGCGCCACGCCCGTACCGGGGCCGATCATGATGACGTCCTGCGAGGCGTCCGCCGGCAAACGGAAATGCGTATTGCGTTCGAGATAAGCGCGCACCGTGTTGCCATTGGCCGCCGTGCCACGTTGCCACAGGTGACCCGAGGCCGCGCCGTTGTCGACGCTGGCGATGGTCAGATGGACTTCTTCGCCCACCGCAGCGCGACTGGAGGCAATGGAATACAGCCGCGGCGCCAGCGGCCGCAGAGCGGCCAACAGTTCGGCGGCATTCCACTCCCGGCCCGCCTGCACCGGAAACCGTTCCAAAACATCTGCGACGTTGGCGGTGGCCACAAAAGCCTGCAGTCGCGCGGCACCCGCTGGCGACTTGTCGAGCACCGCAGCGAGTTCCGCCGCGCCGGAACGTTCCGCCTGCGCTTCGAGGAAAGGCCGCGCCAGACGCGTTATCTCCAATTGCTCACCGAGCCATTCGCCCAGTGGGCGCTCCTGCTTGCCACGCACCACCGGGGCGTCCAACGCAGCGCCAGACAGGTGCGCTGCCACCCGCGACACCACCGCAGTGGGGTTCAGTGGCCACACGCCCAGCGAATCGCCAGGCTCGTAAGCGAAGCCTTCGCCAGCTTCCAATTCGTAGTGCACCACGGCACGGTCGGCCTGGCGCGCCACAATGCGCTGCGCGGCGAGAATGCCCACCTCGCGCGGATGGTCCTTGTCGGCATCGCGCACTGCAGCCGGCGCGAAGCTGAAAGCGACCGGCGCCACGGCGCGCACAGCCGGCGCGGGCACAGCAGCAACGGCGGCAGCTAACCAAGCTTCCGCTTCGTCGGCATATTCCACGTCCGCATCGACGCGATCGAGCAGGCGCTTCGCACCGAGCGTGGCGAACCGTTCATCGAGAAACTTGCCGGCCTCGCAAAACAGCGGATAGCTGGAATCGCCAAGGCCGAACACCGCAAAGCCGGTATCCGCAAACTTCGGTGCCTTACGACCAGCGAGCAGTTCCCACAAGCCACGCGCTTCGTCCGGGGGCTCCCCTTCGCCTTGGGTGCTGGCCACCGCAAACAGCGTGCGCGCGGCTACTAATTGCTTGGCGTTCACGTCCGCTGCCGCAACCACTTTCACGGCGTGGCCAGCGGCCGCCAGCGCCTCGCGCAACTTCTCACCCAAGCGACGGGCATTGCCGGTCTGGGAGGCCGTGAGGACCAGCACGCCGGCCTCAGCGGCAGCAGCCGGAGCTGCCACAGCACCTGCCGGGACCCCGCCCGCTTGGGCGAGACCCGCCAGGTAGCCAGCCGCCCACCAAAGGCCAGCAGGGCTCAGGCGCGCAGCAAAATGGTCGAGTGCGGCACGCGCCTCGGGGTCTAGCGGCACAGCCGCGGGGAGAGAGTTCTGGGACATAGGCCGACCATGGTACGGGCCACCCGCGAAAGGGCATAGTTTCCAGCGGTTATGACTTCATAACCCACCCGGGCGGGTCCGCCAAAGCGGCGACTACGCGCCTAGTAGTCCGCTAGGCCCAGGCGTAGTTGAAGCTGATACTGATGCGTTCGCTGGCGGCAGGATTGGGAGGCACTTCGTGCCGCAGCCAACTCTCGAACAGGTTCAGATACCCGGCCCGGGCGGGAAGAGTCACCCAGGACCGATGCTCGCGGTCCGCATCGGCGCGGCGCGGCGGCGCTGCCATGAACCGGTCAAGCCGCGGATCTTCCAACTTCAACCCTGAAGAGCGCGGCGGCGTCCGCACATAGTAGGTGCCACTGATCACGGACAACGGGTGCAGATGCAAGCTGTGCACCACACCCTGCGGCATCAGGTTCACCCAGCAGTCGGTCATCAGCAGCGCGCGTCCGCCCAAGTCCCACTGCAACGCCTTGGCATAGGCATTCACATGGCGGCGCAAGCGCCGCTCAAGTTCGGCGAAGGTGGGCGAAACGGTCTGCAAGCGGCAAACCGAGCCATACGAGGTGTAGCCGCCAGGGTAGTTCTTTGCGGACCAGCGCTGGCCAGCCAAATCATCTTCGGGCAGTTGCAAGCACTCGCGCAGCAGACGCTTGCGCAGCACCTCGCCGCCAGTGCGCATGAGGGCGCCGTGGTAAACCTGCGTGGGAAACAGCGTTTGGACCGACATCAGCCGTTTCCTTGCGCGGCCACGGCCTGCTGCGCCGCCGCGAGAATGGACAGGGCAATTTCTTCCGGCGTACGTGCGCCCACCGGCAGGCCCACCGGGCCCTGAACACGTCCGGCAAAAGCCGGTGACTGGAGGCCGATGCGGGCCAGCAAGCGACCACGCCGAGCTGCAGGACCCAGCAGGCCAATCCAAGGGGTTTGCGTTTCCGCCAAGCAAGCCAGCCAAGCGGCGTCGACCTCAAGATGGTGCGCCATGACCACGGCCGCGTCGGCGGCTGGCAGAAACGTGCCGACTGAAACCGCAGGCTGTGCCGGTGCCAGTGGGTCACGGGGGTCCAGAGTGCGCACCTCTACCCCAGTCGCGAAGCGGGCCGGGCTGGCCCAACTCTCACGGTGGTCCAATACCGTCACCTGCCAACCCAGCGCCAAGGCACCAGCCGCCAGCGCTGGCGCTTCGGCACCGGCGCCCAACAGCAACAAGCGCGGCACGGGGGCCATGCGCAGGAGCAGGAGTTCCTCGTCGGCGGCCAGCCCTCCCGCCAGCGCCGCATGCCCGCCAGGCAAAGTCCAACCATTCAACGGCGTATGCACTTCCAATAGGCTGGGCGCCACCAGCACTTGTCCGTTACGCGGCCCCGCCGTGAAAAGTCCCCAGAGCGCGCCTTGGCCTGCTCTGGTGGCGGCCGCCAAGGTCGCCAGTGGCTCGTAGCCCTGCTGCGGCCCAAGCGGCAGCAAATGGATACGGAGCAAGCCCTCGCAGCCAAAGGCCAGCCCGAACAGAACGTCCTGCTCG
>CALPVO020000110.1 GCA_943327025.2 Janthinobacterium lividum | reverse complement strand
GGTCGCGCGGAGCCAGCGTGCGGTCGCGCCAGCCGCGGTCGAGTTCCGCCACTTCATCCAGCTTCTTCATGGCCAAGTGGTTGGCCTTGTTCTTCAGCGTCCAGGGTGTGCGTCCGCCCAGCACCGTCTCAATGCCGGCATTGATGAGGCCCCACCACAAGCCCTTCTTGAAGCCGGGCTTGAAGTTGCGGACGGCCTTCAGTTCCTGACCGCCCGGCGAGACGCGCCAAGCGTCGTCGAAGCCTTTGGTGGTGCCATTGGTTACCCAGTGTTCGGCGGCGAGAACGCCGGAACGGATGGCTTGGTGAACGCCCTTCACACGCGGCACGTTAAGGGTGCCCGCGGCGCAGCCGATGAGCAATGCGCCAGGCATGTCCATCTTCGGCTGCGACTGCCAGCCGCCCGCGTTGATAGTGCGCGCGCCGTATTGCACCAGTTCGCCACCTTCAAGCAGCGGCGCCACCGTGGGATGCGCCTTGAACTGCTGGAAGGCCTCGAAAGGCTTCAGGCGCGGGTCGCTGTAGTCGAGACCGACCACATAGCCCACGTACACGCGGTCATCGTTCAGGTGATAGATGAAGCTGCCGCCGTAGGTGCCGTTGTCCAACGGGTAGCCGAAGGCGTGCTGGATGAGGCCCGGCTCGACGCGACCTGGCGGCAACTGCCACAGTTCCTTGAAGCCGAGGCCGAAGGTGGGCGGGTTGCGACCCTCATCCAACTTGAAGCGTTCAATGAGTGTCTTGGTGACGTGGCCGCGGCTACCTTCGGCGAATACCGTGAGGCGCGCGTGGATGTCGGCGCCCGGCGTGTAGTTGGGACCTTGCTCGCCCGCCTTGGTGATGCCCATGTCGCCGATGCGAACGCCCTTCACGGCGCCGGCGTCGTCGTAGATGGCTTCTGCAGCGGCGAAGCCCGGGAAGACGTCCACGCCCAGGGCTTCCGCTTGCGCCGCAATCCAGGGCGTGAGCTGGCCGAGCGAGATGATGAAATTTCCGTCGTTGTGCAGCGTGGGCGGAATGTACGGCAGGTTCCAAGCCTTGTCGCGGCTGAGGAGCTTGAACTCGTCACGCTTGGCGGGGACGCACGTATGCGGCATGTTGTCGCGCCAAGCCGGCAGCAAGGCATCGAGCGGGCCCGGGTCCATGACGCAGCCCGACAAGGCATGGGCGCCGACGCTGGAGGCTTTTTCCAGCACGCAAACATTCAGGTTGGCATCGAGCTGCTTCAGACGCACCGCGCAGGCGAGGCCGCCCGGGCCACCGCCTACGATGACAACGTCATACTCCATCACGTCACGGTCGCTCATCGCTCAAGTCTCCGGCAGGGTCTGGATTTGCGGCAGCGCCTTTACGCTGTCTCGCACTTTGTTCATGTCGCCCACGACGACCAGCGACATCTTCGCTGGGGCGAGGTGGGTCTGCATCACTTCCACCAACCGCTGCGGCGTTACTGCGCGCACGGCTGAAATGTAATTGGACAGCCAGCTATCCGGCAGGCCGAACTGGTCGAGGAAGGCTACACGCCCCACCAAACCCTGACGCGTCGAGACGCTGAGAGCGAGGCGACCGACCAGCAGGTTTTGGTTGCGCTGCAATTCGTCGAGTGGTGGCGCTTCGCTTTGCAGGCGTTCCACCTCGTGGAAGATCTCTTTCAGCGCGTTGGCGGTTTCTTCACGAGTGACGTCGGCATTCTGCGCCCACACGGCGCTGCCAGTACGCGGGGAAATGCCGCTACCCGGTGAATACGCATAGCCCTTCGCTTCGCGGATGTTCAGCGTGATGCGCGAGAAGAAGGCGCCGCCCAGCAGGCTGTTGGCTACCTGCAGCGCCATCCAGTCCGGATGATCGGGCGTCACTACCGGCAAGCCAAGGACCAGCGTGCTCTGCGGCGCATCCTTGCGATCCACAAGCCGCAAACCCAACTTCGCTTTGGGTATGGACGGGATGACTGTGGGAGCGGGGCCTGCCGCCCAGTCGCCGAAAGCGGCACGAATGGCCGCTTCCATGGCCGCGCGGTCGAAGCTGCCGGCCACATAGACCCGCGTGCGCGCCGCACCAAACTGCGTGGCGACGAACTGCTTCACGTCGGCCAAGGTGTAGCCGGCGATGTCCGCATCCGAGGGCATGCCTTGGCCATACGGGTGGCCGGGGAACATGAGGCTCTGGAAGGCCTCGCCCGCCTGCGTTTGCGCCTGGGAGCGGGCAATGCTGATGTTGCGAGCCATGTCGCCACGCAAGCGTTCAAGTTCGCTCGCGGGCAGTTTCGGGCGGCGCAGGACATCCGCGATGACGCGGAGCGCATCGGGGCCACGCTCGGCGAGCACGTCGAGAGAAACGCTGAACTGCGTCTCGCCACTGCCCACGCCAAGGCTGCCACCCATGCCGGCCACATAGCGGTCTAGCGCTGCGCCGTCGCGGTCGCCAGCGCCTTCGGCCATCAGGTCGGCGGTGATGTCCGCCAGGCCCGGGTGGGCGCCGTCGTCGATGTTGCCGGTACGCACGGAAGCGACCAACGTGACCTTGGGCAGGGTACCGAAGGGAATGAAGCTGACCTGCAAGCCGTTCGGGAGGGTGATGGTTTCGCGGGCAGGCAGAACGAAGTCCTTCGGTGTGCCGACTGCCGGTACCTTCGAGAGGTCAACGGCGGCTTGCGCCGGCAGCGTGAAGAGCGCGGTAGCGGCCAGTAACCAGGCCGCGCAATGGTTAAAGCGGTTCACTTCACACCTCCGGTGGTGCTCGGCTTGGCAGGAGCAGCTGCTGGATTTACCGATGACGCCGGGGCCGCTACTGGCTCCGTTGCCTTCGGCTTCGGCGCGGCACCCGCTTCAACGGTGAGAATGGTGCGGTTTTCCTTGCGCAGATAGCGCTGGGCAGCGGCCTGTACTTCTTCTGGCTTCACGCTGCGCAGTTCCGCTTCCAAACGGTTGATGCGCGCAGGGTCGTCGTCGAACAAGGCGAACGAAGCGAGCAGGTCGACCAGGCCGAAGCGCGTGCTGCTGCCGACCACGTCATACAGGCCCGAGCGCAGGGTAGTGATGGCGCGGTCCATGTCTTCCTGCGTCGGCGGTTTGGCCTTGAATTCGTCCACGGCAGAGTCGATGGCGCCGAGCACGGCATCCGGCGTGTTGCTCGGGTCGTGGATGAGATAAGCCGTAAACAGCATGGGGCCGTTGTAGTTGTACAAGTTGCCCAGCAGGTTGACGCCGCCATCAATGCTGCTGCTCATGCCACTGTCGCGCACCAAGCGCTGACGCAGCAGGCTGGCATCGCCCTGCAAGAGCAGTTCATCGACGACGCCCATGGCAAGCCAATCGCGGGTGTTGCGTTCCGGCATGTGCCAGCCTACCGCCAGCGCCGGGCGCGGGGCGATCTTGTCGACATACGAGGCGCGCTTTTCAGCGGTCTGTGCGGGCTCCGAGATATCCGGGCGCTCCGGCGTGGCTCGTGCCGGCAGGCTGCCGAAGTACTGGGTGATCCACGCTTTCGCCCGTGCGGTTTCAAAATCACCGGCTACTACCAGCACGGCGTTCGAGGGCGTGTAGTAGTTATTGAAGAAGGTCTTCACGTCCTCGAGGTTGGCTGCGTCCAATTCGGTGAGGTCACCGTAGAAGTTGTGCGCATTGTTCCAGTTGGTGTTGGCGTATTGCGGCAGGCTCAACCAAGGAAAGCCGCCGTAGGGGCGGTTCAGCACGTTCACGCGCACTTCGTTCTTCACCACCCCTTGCTGGTTGGCAAGGCTGGCGGCGTTGATGTCGAGGCCACGCATGCGGTCTGCCTCTACCCAAAGCACAGACTCCAGCACATGCGCCGGCACGACTTCGTAGTAGTTGGTGTAGTCAAAACGGGTGCTGCCGTTGATGGCGCCACCATTGCCAGAGACGATCTGGTCGAGGCCGCCCTTCGGGAGGTTCGGGGTGCCCTGGAACATCATGTGTTCGAACAGATGCGCGAAGCCGGTACGGCCCTTCGGTTCAATGCGGAAACCGATTTGGTAGTACACGCCTACGGTGGTGGTCGGCAAAGTGGTGTCACGCGAGAGCACCACACGCAGCCCGTTGGGCAGGCGGTAGTACTCCACGGGAACTTGCAGACCAGCGGCGGCCGCTGGCGCTGGCGCAGCAGCAGGCTTGCCGGCAGCGGCGGCCGGGGTACTGGTGAACAACACTGCCACGGTGAGCGCGGCAGCCAAGGGACGGAACAGGGACCGGTAAGCGGGCATCGGCAGACTCCTGGAGGCGGGGCAGGAACCCCACGGCAAGGCCCGCATGATGCGGCCTTGCCGTCCGGCGCTCAAGCGGGGCGTGGCCCCGCTGGTCGATTCACCGGCCGATTCAATGGCCGGTTTAGAAGCGCAGGCCGCCGTCGACGCCGATGCAGCGACCGCTGAAAAAGTCGTTTTCGGCGATGAATACGGCGGTGTTGGCAATCTCGGCGGGCTGGCCCAGACGCTTCAGGGGCACCGGGGCGGTGACCTTCGCGAGCGTCTCCGGCGTCATTGCCGAGAGAATTTCCGTGGCGCAGAAGCCCGGCGCAATGGCGCCCGCGCGGATGCCGTAGCGGGCCAGTTCCTTCGCCCAAACCTCGGCCATGGCGACCACACCGGCCTTGGTGGCGCAGTAGTTGGTCTGGCCCACATTGCCGTTACGGGAGATGGACGAAATATTGATGATGACGCCGCCCTGACCCAGTTTGATCATGCGTTCGGCTGCTTCGCGGCCGCACAGGAACACACCGTTCAGGTTGACGTTGATGACCGCGCTCCATTGGTCGTAGCCCATCTTGCCGGTGACGACGCCGTCCTTCACCTTGATGAGCATGCCGTCCTTGACGATGCCGGCGTTGTTGACGAGCACATCGAGGCGCCCGGTGGCAGCGACGACGGCATCCATGGCGCCGATGACGCCGGCCTCATCGGTAACGTTTACGGGCTGCGTGATGACCTTCACGCCAGGGATTTCGGCTTCGAGCGAGGCGCGAGCCGCGTCGAGATCTGCCGGGTTCAGGTCGAGCAGGGCGAGCGTGGCGCCCTTGGCACCGAAGCTAGACGCCATCGCACGGCCCAGGCCGCGCGCACCACCGGTGATGACCACCGTTTTGCCGTTCAGATCCATTGCGGGAAACCCCCAGTCAGTAGTTCATGGTGTCCACAAGGTGGCCCCGGAAGACTCCAAGGGACACCATGGGGAGCGGAGCCTAGCAGTTTGTGCGGCGCAAAAAAAGCAGGGCTGGCTTTTTCAAGGGACGGCAATCAGGCCTTGACCTTGCCGGTGGCGCGCGTCTTGCGCTGCGGGCTGGCCGCTGTCGCCAGCCGGTCGGCTGGCAGCGTGCCCTCCGGGCAATGCAGCTTTTCCTCGTACAGCGGGGTCGTGTCGCCGGCGCGGTACCACGTGACCACGAGCGGAATTTTTGCCAAGGCGAACAAGCCTAGTTGTGGACAGCGGCGATGGGTTTCGGCGGCGAGGGCGCGCACCTTCTTCACGCTTTCTTTGGTGTTCAGCACCAGGTCGAAGTCCAATTGCTCGTACTGCGGGCGCAAGTGCAGGTCGAAGAAGAACCCGCGGATGTCGATGAGCGAACGCAGCTTGGTTTCCAGCCCCGCAAGGCGGAACTTCTGGTCTCGCGCGACTACCCTTACCGTGATGGAAGTGCAGCCAGCCAGTGCCGCGAGCTGTGCATGTACTGGGGTCCAGCCGCGCGACTGACCGCTGAGGGCGGTTTTGTCGCCGGGGCCGTTGGTGATGTCGAAGCCGGCCGGCTCATCGAACATCAGGCTAGGCTGACCATCGAAATAAGACTCGACCCGCATATGCTCGAATGAGCGCGTGGTCACTTCGGAAACCCCGATGTAGTCGGGGTACTTAACGCCTTCTTTCATCGTCGCTCTCCCCGGGAACTATTCCCCGGGAAGAGCCTAACCGCAAAGGGCGGTCTCAGACCAGTTCGATGGCGATGGCCGTGGCCTCGCCGCCGCCGATGCACAGCGCCGCCACGCCACGCTTGCCGCCGCGGGCCTGCAGGGCGGAGATGAGCGTGGCGAGAATGCGGGCGCCGGTGGCACCGACGGGATGGCCTAGCGCACAGGCACCGCCGTTCACATTCACCTTGGCATGGTCGAGCTTCAAGTCGTGAATAGCCGCCATGGCGACGGTGGCGAAGGCCTCGTTGATTTCGTAGAGGTCCACTTCGTTGGCCTGCCAGCCGGCCTTGGCCAGTACCTTGTGCAGCGCGCCGACCGGAGCGGTCGTAAACCACTCGGGGGCATTCGCGTGGCTGGCGTACGAGACGATACGCGCCACGGGCTGTAGGCCGTGTGCGGCAGCGGCGCTGGCACGGGCCATCACCACGGCGGCGGCGCCGTCGGAGATGGACGAAGAACTGGCGGCCGTGACGGTACCGTCCTTGCTGAACGCAGCCTTGAGCGTGGGAATCTTTGCCAAGTCGCAGGCGCCCGGCGTTTCGTCGACGTTCACCACGGTATCGCCCTTGCGGCCCTTGACGGTGACCGGGACGATTTCTGCGGCAAAGCGGCCTTCGGCCACTGAAGCTTGGGCACGGCGCACGGATTCGGCGGCGAAGGCGTCCTGCTGTTCACGGGTGAAGCCGTACTTGGCGGCCGTGGCGTCACCGAAGCAACCCATCAATTTGCCGTCGAAGGGGCTCTGCAGGCCATCGTAGAACATGTGGTCGAGCAGTTCGCCGTGGCCCATGCGATAGCCGGCGCGCGCCTTCAACAGCAGGTACGGAGCGTTCGTCATAGACTCAAGGCCGCCAGCGACGGCGAAGTCGCTATCGCCGCTACGCAGGCCATCGGCAGCCATCATCACGGCTTTCATGCCCGAGCCGCACATCTTGTTGATAGTGGTGGCAGGTACCGAATCGGGGATGCCGGCCTTGAGCGCCGCCTGTCGTGCCGGGGCCTGGCCCTGGCCGGCGGGCAGCACGCAACCCATGATGACTTCGTTCACCAGCTCCGGCGCAAGGCCGCTGGCGGCGAGCGCACCGCTGATGGCGGCACCGCCGAGTTGGGAAGCCGTAGCG
>CALPVO020000109.1 GCA_943327025.2 Janthinobacterium lividum | reverse complement strand
GGCCGCCTCAATCTGCAGATTGAGACGGGTGCCCACGTCACCCGTGTACTGTTCGAAGGTAACCGCGCCTGTGGCGTGGAATTCGTCCAAGACGGGACGAAGCGCGAAGTGCGTGCGGCCCGTGAAGTGGTGCTCAGTGGCGGCGCCATCAACTCGCCGCAACTGTTGCAGTTGTCCGGTATTGGTCAGGGTGCTTTGTTGCAGCGGCTGGGCATTCCGGTGCTGGTGGATGCGCCCATGGTAGGCCAAGGCCTGCAGGACCACGTGGCGGTGTGCCACTTCTACCACTCCAAAGTGCCAACGCTGAACCAAAAGCTCTATCCGCTATTGGGTAAAGTGAAGGCGGCGCTGCAATACGCCGCGGGCCGCCGTGGGCCGCTAGGCATGTCGGTGAACCAGGCTGGCGCCTTTGTGAAGAGCCGCCCCGGGCTCGAGCGCCCAAACATGCACGTGTACTTCAACCCCATGAGCTACACGCCGCAGAAGAGCGCCAAGCGCAAACTGACCAATCCGGACCCGTGGCCGGGCTTCCTGATGTCATTCAATACCTGCCGGCCTACCAGCCGCGGCTGGCTGGCCATCCAATCCGCTGACCCGTTCGCGGCACCGGAAATTCACCCGAACTCCATCGCCACGCCGGAAGACATTCAAGACGTGTTCGAAGGCACGGCGCTGCTGCGGCGCATTTCCAGCCAAGGTCCTTTGGCGGAGATTCTCGACAGCGAGCGTAACCCTGGGCCGAACGTGACTACGCCGGACGAGATTCTCGCCGACTTCCGCCAGCGCGCTTCGACGGTCTACCACGCCTCCTGCACTTGCATGATGGGCCCTGACCCGCGCAGCTCCGTGGTGGACTCGCGTTTGCGTGTGCATGGCACGCAGGGCTTGCGTGTAGCAGATGCTTCCGTGTTCCCCGCGGTCACTTCGGGTAACACCAACGCGCCGGCCATCATGGTGGGCGAGAAGGCCTCGGACCTGCTGCTGGCGGATATCTAGCCTGTTCTACGACGGCTGGCGGATTGTTCAGAATGCGACCGCATCGGGTAAGCGTGGAGCGTCGTGTTCCACGCGGCATAGCCCTAGCGAAAAAATGTTATTTGCCAGTCCTGAAGCGCTGCTTGCGCGGCACTGAAAAGCGCCTCGAAAAGCGTGCATTGCGTGCTTTACAGGGGTGGGGAAATGTCGCATCGTAACAAGCCCATGTCGCCCGAGCGTCAGTGGGTACGGTGGAAACTACGTAAACTGCCATGGGTCCGAGAATGGGTTTGCCGCGAAGGCTCCCGCTTGGGCTGCGCAAGCGCTAAATAAGGGCCTCCGGGCCCGCCTAGACGGGAGCAACGCTGATGAGCGACCAGGAAGACTTCAACCTCAATGACCTCAACGATGAGGACTTGGTGGCCCAGGTTCACGACGACCTGTACAACGGCCTCAAGGATGAAGTGGTTGAAGCCACCAACATCTTCCTGTCGCGCGGTTGGGCCGCCGACAAGGTGCTCAACGACGCGCTCGTCGAGGGTATGCGTATCGTCGGCATCGACTTCCGTGACGGCATCCTGTTCGTCCCCGAAGTGCTGCTCGCCGCCAACGCCATGAAGGCCGGCATGGAGCTGCTGCGCCCCCTGCTCGCCGAAACCGGCGTCGAGCCCATCGGCAAGGTGGTCATCGGCACCGTGAAGGGCGACATCCACGACATCGGCAAGAACCTGGTGTCCATGATGCTCGAGGGTGCTGGCTTCGAAGTCATCAACATCGGCATCAACAACCCGGTGGAAAACTACCTCGCTGCGCTCGAAGAGCACCAGCCGGACATCCTCGGCATGTCGGCGCTGCTCACCACCACCATGCCCTACATGAAGGTCGTCATCGACACCCTCAAGCAGAAGGGCCTGCGTGACAAGTACATCGTGCTGGTCGGCGGCGCACCGCTGAACGAGGAATTCGCGACGGCCGTCGGCGCCGACGCCTACTGCCGCGATGCGGCTGTGGCCGTGGAAACCGCGAAGTCGATGATCGCCGCGCGTCGTGCGGCGCGCGACGCCGCCGCTGCCGCCCACTAAAGCGGCAGGCAGCGCGATGGCAGCGGGGTCACCCGTCCTCGTCATCGCCTGCGGTGCTCTGGCGCGCGAAATCGTCGCGCTAAAGCGCCTGAATGGCTGGGAGGCACTCACCATCGAGTGTCTCCCGCCGGAACTGCACAATCGCCCGGAGAAGATTCCAGGCGCGGTCCGCGAGGCCATCCAGGGTGCTCGTGGGCGTTTCAGCCAACTGTTTGTCGCTTATGCCGATTGCGGCACGGGTGGCCTGTTGGACCGGGTACTCGAAGAAGAGGGCGTGGCGCGTTTGCCGGGCGCCCACTGCTACGACTTCTTTGCCACGCCGGCGGCGTTTGCCGCGCTGGCGGAGGAAGAGCCGGGAACGTTTTACCTGACGGATTTTCTGGTGCGTCACTTCGAGCGGTTGGTCATCGAAGGTCTCGGCCTCGACCGCCACCCCGAACTGCGCGATGAGTACTTTCGCCACTACCGGCGCTTGGTGCACTTGGTGCAAGTGCCCTCACCGGAACTGCGCGAGGCCGCCGAGGCCGCCGCGCAGCGGCTGGGTTTGGCCTACGAGGAGCGCTACACCGGCTACGGTGACTTGGCGACCACGTTGGCCCAAGTGGCCCATGGGGCGACGCAAGTGAATGAAGTGGTGGTGCCGCTGGCCGCCCTTGCCAACCGACACAGAGGAGCAGCCTGAAGTGGCCTCATTGATCATCATCTCCTGGCGCGACGTGCCGGCACAGGTCATCGTCAAGCGCGGACGCGAGACGCATAAAGTGCAGCTTTCGCATCGTTTCCAGGAAGCCGTGGACCGCGCCGCCATGCGCGCGGGCAAGGGCAGCTCCGACGCTTACCTCGCAGACTGGGTCCGCAGTGCGCCCACCCCTTGCGGTGACGACCTGCAGGCCGTGGCCGAAGCCACGGCCGCGGAAATCGAAGCCCGTTATTCCGACGAAGACCTCGAGCGCATCATCCGCGCCAAGGGCAACGACGCCACTTTGCCGCCGAAAGAAAGCCCTACTGCGGCTGACGCCGCTCCGGAGGCCTGATGTATCGCGTCCGTCTTTGGTCCGTGCGGCATTCGCGCGGCCTGAATGCCTTCTACAAAGGTTTCGAGCGCGTCATGATTGCCTTGGCTCCGTTGTGGCGGGCCATTGGCTACCAGCGTGCGGAAAAGCCCGTCGCCGCTTTCGAGAAGCGCGTGAAGGGTTTGCTTTTCGACTGCAAGATGTGCGGCCAGTGCGTGCTTAGCAGCACCGGCATGTCTTGCCCCATGAACTGCCCGAAGCAGCTGCGCAACGGCCCTTGTGGCGGCGTCAGCCTAGATGGCTACTGCGAAGTGAAGCCTGAGATGCGCTGCGTTTGGGCAGAAGCTTGGCGGGGTGCCGGCCAATTCGATGGCGGCCTGGCTGCCATTCAAGTGGTGCAAGCGCCGGTGGACCGTCGCATGGAAGGTTCGTCTTCGTGGTTGCGTGTGGTTCGCGAAAAGACCGGCGAGCCGGACCCGAACGCCAAGAAGCCTGCGGCGGTACCCGCCAAGGCAGCGGCTGCCCCGAAGAAAGAGGGCACGCCATGAACTTCGCCGACGAGCCCGTAGCTGGCCAGCCGTTTCCGCTGCTTCCCGGCCACAGTTCGCCGGGCCGCTTGGAGCGCGTATTGCGCGCCGGTGGCTTCGCTGTCACTTCCGAATTGGCACCGCCCGACAGTGCGGATGCCGAAGAGGTTTATCGCCGCGCGCGGCTGTTCGACGGCTACGTCGATGCCATCAACGCCACCGACGGCAGTGGTGCCAACGTCCACATGTCGAGCGTGGCGGTCAGCGCCCTGCTAACGCGTATCGGTTACGCGCCCGTAATGCAGATCTCCTGCCGCGACAAGAACCGCATCGCCATTCAAGGCGACATCTTGGGCGGCGCCGCCATGGGTGTCTGCAATATGCTGTGCCTGTCTGGCGACGGCGTGCAGGCAGGCGACCATCCGCAGGCCAAGCCGGTGTTCGACCTCGACAGCACCAGTCTGCTGGGCATAGCGCGCACCATGCGCGATGAGATGCGCTTCCAGAGTGGCCGCAAGCTCACCTCCGCACCGCAGGTGTTCTTGGGTGCTGCGGAAAACCCGAATGTGCCACCGGTGGCGCATCGCGCTGCACGGCTGGCCAAGAAAATTGCGAACGGCGCGCAGTTCGTGCAGACCCAGTACTGCTACGACTTGCCGCTGCTCCGCGACTTCCTCAAGTCGGCTGAAGATCTCGGCATTGCCGACAAAGCCTTCATGATCATCGGCGTCGGTCCGCTGCGGAACGCGAAGTCCGCCGATTGGATGCGTCGCAACGTGCCGGGCATCCATATCCCCGACAGCGTCATCAACCGGTTGGCTGGTGCGCAGGACCAGACGCAGGAAGGCATCAATCTTTGCGTCGACCTCATGCAGGAAATCCGCGAGATGAAGGGCGTGCACGGCTTGCATGTCATGGCCTTCAAGCAGGAAGACCGCGTGCCCGAAATTGTCGAGCGTTCCGGTGTACTGGCGGGCCGGGTGCCCTGGTACCCCGGACGCGACGCCAGCGCCGCCTGAAGCACTAAACCTTTTCCTCTTAAACGAACGTTCCACCGCCCTACGGCAACAGGAAGATTCCCATGACCGATACCGTCATCAGCTCGGCCACGAAGGAAGTCATCATTGGCTTCAATCGTCCCTTCGTCATCATCGGCGAACGCATCAACCCGACCGGTCGCAAGATCCTCGCTGCCGAAATGGCCGCGGGTGACTTCAGCCGCGTCGAGGCCGATGCCATCGCGCAGATTGAAGCTGGCGCTCACATGCTCGACGTCAACGCGGGCATCCCGCTGGCCGACGAGCCGGCCATCCTCGCCCGTGCCATTCAGCTGGTGCAGTCCATCTCGGACGTGCCGCTGGCCATCGACTCCTCCATCGTGGCGGCGCTGGCTGCGGGCCTTGCGGTCTACAAGGGCAAGGCGCTCGTGAACTCGGTGACGGGTGAAGAAGACCGTCTCGAGACCGTGTTGCCGCTGGTGAAGAAGTACGGCGCGGCCGTCGTGGCCATCTCGAACGACGAAACGGGCATCTCCGAGGACCCGGATGTGCGCTTTGAAGTGGCCAAGAAGATTGTTCATCGCGCCATGGATTACGGCATTCCGGCTTCGGACGTTCTGGTCGACCCGCTCGTCATGCCCATCGGCGCCATCAACCTCGCTGGCCAGCAGGTCATGCGCTTGGTGCGTCGTCTGCGCGACGAATTGAAGGTGAACACCACCTGCGGCGCTTCGAACATCAGCTTCGGCTTGCCGGCACGTGATGGCATCAACAGCGCGTTCCTGACCATGGCGATTGCCTCCGGCATGACCTCGGCCATCACGAACCCGCTGCACGGCGACATCGTGCGCGCCTGCATGGGTGCGGACGTCATGATGGGCCACGACCCCGACTGCGCCCGCTGGATCCGCAAGTTCCGCGAAGCCCCGCCGCCGCCGGCCGATGGCAGTGCCGCCCGTGGTCGTCGCGAAGGTGGCCTGCGCCGCCGTCCTTCGGGCACGTGACCTTGACTGTGGCGGGCTGGGTGACCAGTCCGCCTGGTTCACGTTGATTGCGTAAGTTCGTTTTTTTGTTGGAGCTGCCCGCTTGAGCACCCAGGATCCTCTCGTTGTCTTCACGCCTTCGGGCAAGCGTGGCCGCTTTGCTGTCGGCACGCCACTGCTGGCTGCCGCGCGCAGTCTCGGTGTCGACATCGATTCCGTGTGTGGTGGCCGGGCCATTTGCGGTCGTTGTCAGGTACTCGTGGCGGAAGGCGAATTCGCGAAGCACGGCGTCACCTCTTCAGCCGCAAGCCTCACGCCGTTCTCGGTGACCGAAGAGCGCTACGGCACCAAGCATGTGTTGGCCGAAGGCCGCCGTTTGTCTTGCCAGGCGAAGGTGCAGTCCGACGTGGTCGTCGACGTTCCCGAGTCCAGCCAGGTGCACCGCCAGGTGGTGCGCAAGGCTGCCGAGGCGCGCGATATCGAGCTTTACCCGTTGGTGAAGCTGCACTACGTGGAAGTGCAGGAACCGGACATGCACGACCCGTCCGGCGACTTGCAGCGCATGGAAAAAGCGCTGGAGCGTGAATGGGGCTTGAAGAACCTCGACTGCGACCTCGGCTTGCTGCAGGGCTTGCAGCCCACGTTGCGCGCCGGACAGTGGAAGGTCACGGTCGCTGTGCACGATGCAAACCAGATCATCGCTGTGTGGCCCGGCTTCCATGAGAACGCTTGGGGTATGGCAGTGGATGTGGGTTCCACCACCATTGCTGCGCACTTGTGCAACCTCACCACTGGTGAAGTCGTGGCGTCGTCTGGTGTCATGAACCCGCAAATTCGCTTCGGCGAAGACCTGATGAGCCGCGTCTCGTATTCCATGATGAACCCGGGCGGCGCCGAGCAGATGACTGCCGCCGTTCGTCAGGCGCTAAGCGAACTGGCCATCGATGTGGCGCGTGACGCCGGCATCGAAGCGAGCGATATCCTCGAGATGACTGTGGTGGGCAACCCCATCATGCATCACTTGCTGCTGGGCATTGACCCGGTGGAGCTGGGCGGTGCACCGTTTGCGCTCGCTATCGACCGTGGCGTCACGGTGCGCGCGGCGGACCTTGGCCTGAAGCTGCACACGGCCGCACGTGTTTACGTGTTGCCCTGCATCGCCGGCCACGTCGGCGCCGACACCGCTGGTGTCATCCTTGCCGAACGTCCCGACCTGCTGGAAGAGATGACGCTGCTGGTGGACGTGGGCACGAACGCTGAGATTGTGCTGGGCAACAAGCACAAGCTGGTGGCGTGCTCGAGCCCCACCGGCCCGGCTTTTGAAGGCGCACAGATCAGCTGCGGTCAGCGTGCTGCCCCGGGTGCCATCGAGCGTGTACGTATTGACCGCGAAACTCTCGAGCCGCGCTTTCGCATTATTGGTTCGGAGCTGTGGTCCGACGACCCGGCGTTTACCGCGGCCGCGAAGAAGACCGGCATTACTGGCGT
>CALPVO020000108.1 GCA_943327025.2 Janthinobacterium lividum | reverse complement strand
TCTTCACCGTAGACCGCGAACGTAATGCCCACTCGGTGGAAGAGGGCGTCCGCCTCGGCGCGTTTTTCGGCCAGCCAACCGGTGGACCGCTGCGCCAGCCAGTCGCCGTAGCCACGGCAATGCGCGCGCGGCTGCCCTTGGGCGTCGAGCATCTCGTCGTAGGGCTGGGGCCGCTGAGCGGAAGTAAACGCAGGCGTAGTCATTTTTGTGGTTCCCCTCCACCCCGATATTAGCGAGAAACGTGCCAAGTGGCGTAATGCGGGAAGGTATGCGTTAGAGAATTGATTGCGCGGGGTTTTCACGCTTCGGGCCGACGGGGAAGAGGCCCGAGGTGAGGTGGCAGGAGGTGGCTGCGCACCAAGGTGGTGCGTGCGGCTTTCCTAGCGCTGGTGTTCGCCCCATTAATGCGCGCTTCCGGCGCGGGCCCGTTTGCCTTCTCGGGCAAGGAGTTTTCAATTTGCGGGCATCGAATTTACAATCCGCGGACCGCGAGTTTTCAATCTGCGGACGTCCACCCCCTCGCCGCCCTTTGGAAAACCGCATGACCCGCAACCAATACGACTGCAGCAAGTGCCCCGGCTTCTGCTGCAGCTATTCCCGTATCGCCATTTCGGACAACGACATTAAGCGGCTGGCCAAGCACTTCGAACTGCCGTTCGAGGAAGCGCGCGACAAGTTCACCTACCACTACACCGCCGACGGCTGCGATGAGCGCGTGCTGCGCCACCATAAAGACGAGATTTACGGGTCCATCTGCCGTTTTTTCGACCGCGAGGCGCGGCGCTGCACGGTGTACACCGCCCGCCCATACGTGTGCCGCACCTACCCCTACGGCAGCAAGTGCGGTTATTACGAATTCCTGAAGTTCGAGCGCACCCACCAGGGCGACGACGAGCACGTCCCGACCTGCTAGTGAGCAGTCGGGAGCAAGCTCCCTCTCATAAATGCAGGGTAGGTGGTGAGCAAGAGTCGGGAGCAAGCTCCCTCCCGACGGATTAGCCACCCACCCCTTTCATGGCTTTTTCGCCACAACCGGCGTGGCGTTTCCCCCGGAATTCATCATTCGGCCGTGAATTTACTTGTTGTATTTTCGCACACCCACTTTCAAACGCGGTTTTTAGGGGATATGCTCGGCGACCATGGTGGACTCCCCGTGCACGGGACAGGGTGCAGGAGTTCGCCGTTCTATTGGTCGTCCACCCGGTGGTGGAACGGCTGGCAGGGCTCGCAAGGGCCCGAAGAAAGTTTGTCCTCAGGAGGATTCATGCTCAGCAACCCCAAGCTCGCTAGTGCCGTGCGTCTGGCGCTGGTTTCCAGCGCGGCCACTGCCGCCCTTTATGCGCCCGCTACCTTCGCTGCCGATGAGCAGACGATGGAAGTGACCGTTACCGGTTCGCGTATCGCCAAGCCGGACCTCGAGTCCAACAGCCCCATCACCACGGTTACGGCCGAGGCGATTGAGCAGCTGAACACGGTCAACCTCGAAGGCCAGCTGCGCCAGTTGCCGCAGTTCCTGCCGGGCTCCACCGAATACATCAACAACGGCAACCCGGGCGCCGCCACCATCAACCTGCGTGGCCTTGGCTCGAACCGCACCCTCGTCCTCATGGACGGCAAGCGTCTGCCCCCGTTCGGCACCAGCGGCGCCGTTGACATCAACCTCATCCCCGCCGCCCTTATCGAGCGCGTCGACATCGTCACCGGCGGTGCTTCCGCCGTGTACGGTTCGGACGCCGTGTCGGGCGTGGTGAACTTCATCACCAAGAAGAACTTCGAAGGCCTGCAGGTCGACGCGAACACTTCGCAGTACGGTGAAGGCGACGGCAAGACCACCAGTGGTGCCATCACCGCCGGCGGCAAGTTCGCCGACGACCGCGGCAGCGCGGTCATCTCGTTCGGCTACACCAAGCGCGATCCCGTCCTCCAGGGCGCCCGTGCGTACTCGAACTACTTCCTGAACCCGGTTGACGGCTACCGCTACAACGGTAACTGGTACCAGTACTCTTCGGACATCTTCGACGCCGGTCGTCGTGGTGGTTCGTCGAACGCCGGTGCCTCGCGCGCCAGCCTGCAGACCAGCGCCACCGCCCGCGGCACGCGCTACTTCACGCCGGATGGCCAGTTGCTCTCCGGCGGCGGTCTCTCCGGCACGCCGTACAGCCCGAACCGTTCGTACAACTACAACCCGTACAACTACTTCCAGGTCCCGCAAACCCGCTGGTCGGCCATGGGTAGCCTGAACTTCCAGTTGACGGACTCCGCCGAAATCTACGGCCGCTTGTTCGCCGTGAACGGCTCCGTGCCCACCCAGTTGGCCCCCTCGGCCTACTTCGGCGGCTCCACGCTGTCGTTCCAGCTGAACCTGGACAACCCGTTCCTGTCGGCCGCGCAGCGCACTGCGCTCATCTCGGTCTACAACAACGAAGCCACCCGTGGCCTCCATGGCGGCGTCGCCTACGACCCCGCCGCTGCCGCCGGTTCGCAGACGGTCACCGTCTCGGGCCTGCGTCGTCGTCTGCCTGAACTCGGCAACCGTCTGGGCATCTCCGAGAGCAAGACCTTCCAGATCTCTGGTGGCGTTCGTGGCGACCTCGGCGATTCGGGCTGGAACTACGATGTGTCGGCGCAGTGGGGCCGCGTGTCGCGTCTCGACGGCCTCGAGAACGACGTCAGCATCGTGCGCGCCCAGCAGGCGCTGCTCGCCATCCAGACGCCGACCGGTATCCAGTGTATCGATACGTCGAAGAACTGCGCTCCGGTGAACTTGTTCACGGGCAACGGCTTCATCGACGCCTCGAGCGGCCAGCCGATGACGGGTGCCATCTCGCAAGCCGGCCTGGAGTTCATCCGCGCCAGCTACTACTCGTCGCAGACCACCGAAGCCCACAACGCTTCGGCCAGCATCTCCGGCGAAGTGGCCGAGCTGAAGTCGCCGATGGCGGATTCCCCCGTCAGCTTGGCCTTCGGCCTCGACTGGAACGAGTACACCGCGAACTTCCGTCCCGACGACCTCACCCGCTTCGGTGGTGCCATGGGTCAGGGTGGCACTTCGCCGCCGCTGTCGGGCTCCGTGGACTCGAAGGAGTTCTTCGGTGAAGCCTACGTCCCCCTCGTCACGGGCAAGCCGGGTATCGAAAACCTCGCCCTCGAAGTGGGTTATCGCTACGCGGAAACCAACCTCTCGGGTAGCTTCGGCACTTGGAAGGCGGGCCTCGAGTGGACGCCCGTGCAGAGCCTGCGCGTTCGCGCCATGGCCCAGCGCGCGGTTCGCGCACCGAACATCGGCGAGCAGTTCGCTCCGGCCTCGTTCGGCCTGACCGAGATCCGGTCGGACCCCTGTGCCGGCACCGCGCCGGTGGGCAACGCTACGCTCACCGCGAAGTGCGTCGCTCAGGGTGCTCCGCTGGCTGCCATCGGCCTCATCGCTTCGCCGGCCGCCCAGCAGGCTGCCAGCATCGGCGGTGGTGCCGTGGCGCTCGGCGTCAGCCTGGCTCCGGAAGAGGCTGACACCTACACCTTCGGCTTGCAGTTCACGCCGGAAGCGCTGCCTGGTTTCATCGCTTCGGTCGACTACTACGACATCAAGATCAAGGGTGGTATCGGTTCGTACGGCGCCCAGGAAATTGTTGACAACTGCTTCGTCAACAACCTGTCTTCGTTCTGCTCGCTCGTCAAGCGCAACCCGCTCGGCGAACTGGAAGGCGACGGCTTCGGCATCGTGCTCGACACCCGCAACCTGTCCTCGCTGAAGGCCACCGGTATCGACTACTCGTTTGGCTACAGCTTCGACTGGAGCGAGTTCAAGTTCAACGCCAACCTGTCTGGCAGCCACACCCTCGAGAGCTCCTTTGTCTCGAGCCCGGGTGCCCCGGCCATCAAGTGCGAAGGTGTGTACGGCGACGTGTGTGGCAACCCCACCCACAAGGACCGTATCAACGTGAGCCTCGGCGTCGACTGGCGCTCGTGGAGCGCGAACGTGTTCGTCCGTCACCTCTCCAAGGTGGCAGCACAAACGCGTGCGGACGACCCGGATCAGGTCGGTAACTCCATCTACCTCATCGAAAGCATCCCGGCGTTTAACTACGTGGACCTCTCGGTGCAGTGGAAGTGGAACGACAAGCTGAAGGTCACCTTGGCCGCGCAGAACCTGCTCGACAAGGACCCGACCGTGGTTGGCAACATCCCGGGCGCCAACACTTCGATGAACGCTTATGCTGACAGCTACGACCCACTGGGTACGCGCTACAGCGTTGGTGTTTCCTACAAGTTCTGACGTCTCCTGACGGAGCCTGTCTCCTTGGCCGGGGTACCACGCAAGTGGTACCCCGGTTTTTTCGTTTATGAAGTTGGTTGAGAAGAGGGGAAGCCCACATGTCGAATGAACAGGCGCTCGTACGCGCCGCCCGCGAGGCCGAGGTTGGTGGCGATCTCGCCGCTGCCCGGGGGCACTACGAACAACTGCTCGCGCAGGACCCGCAACAGCCCAACGCCGTGAATGGTTTGGCGCGGTTGGCCTTGATGTCCGGCGATGCAAACGCGGCGCTTGCCATGCTGGGGCGCCTGGCGCCGGCCCGCACCGAAGTTCCCTTGCTGACCGACTCCCTGATGCTGAAGGCTGCGGCGCACCGCGCCTTGGGGCAGCAGGCCGAAGAAGACGCAACTTTGGGCCAAGCGCTGGCCGCCGATGCCTACTGCTGGCCGGCGCTGTTGCAGCGCGCGCAGTTGCTGGAACAGCAAGGCCAGATGAAGCCCGCCGCGCTCCTGTACCGCGACGTGGCCAAGATTTCCCCGCCCGCGGAATTTCGTCCGCCGGCTTTTAAAGAAGCACTCGAACATGGCGAGCAGTTGGCTGCCATGTACGCCGAGGCGCTTGAGGTCAGCTTGCTCGAAGCCATGGGCGCGCAGCCGGGCATGTCGCAGAAGTGGCGGGAAGCCATTTCCATCATGTCGGGCCGCAGCAAGCCCTATGTATCGCAATGTAATCAGCTCACCGTGCCGCGGTTGCCGGCGCAGCCGTTCTTCCGTCGCGAGATGTTCGACTGGGTGCCGGCCTTCGAAGCTTTCACCGCGGACATCCGCGCTGAAATGATCGCCGCCCTGAGCGAGGTAGGCGACGAGTTCACGCCCTACGTGCAGTACAACCCCGGCGAACCCGTGAACCAATGGGCGGAGCTGAACCATTCGCGCGCGTGGACGGCGTTCCACTTGTGGCGCGGTGGCAAGCCCATCCCGGAAAACATTGCGCGCTGCCCGAAGACGGCCGAAGCGCTGCGCTTGGTGGACCAGGTGCACCTCGCTGGTACCTGCCCCAATGCCATGTTCTCGGTGCTGCAGCCGAAGGCTGTCATTCCGCCGCACCATGGCGAGTCCAATGCCCGCTTGGTGGCGCACTTGCCGCTGGTGGTGCCCGAGAAGTGCCAGTTCCGCGTGGGCTACGACACGCGCCGCTGGGTGGAGGGCGAAGTGATGATCTTCGACGACACCATCGAGCATGAGGCCTTCAACGACAGCGACCAACTGCGCGTAGTGCTGCTGTTCGACGTGTGGAACCCACTCCTGTCGCTCGAAGAGCGCCAGATTGTGCAGAAGATGTCCGAAGTGGAACGCAAGTTCCGGTTGGGCGAGGTCTAAGGGTTCGGCGGAGCCCTTGCTTCATGGCAAGGGCCCGCGCTTACGCCCCCGCCGGCACCACGTCGAAGGCCACGGTCATTCGTTCGCCTTCGCCGGGGAAGGCCTCTACGCCATGCCACTGGTAAGACGGAAATAACGCCAAGCGCCCGGGTTCCGGGCGTACCCAGCCGAAGGCCTCCAAGCCCGGGATGGGGTAGGGCGGTCGCCCGAAGGAAAGCCACCCGGCGCGCGTATCGCTCACCGGAATTTCCGGCGGCACGGTCACGTAGTACGCCGAACTAATCCACCCCTTCGGGTGCATGTGGCTCACATGGCGCCCGCTGCCGCCGCGCAAGCGTACGGTCCAGCAACCGCTGTAACGCAGCCCGGAACGCTTGCGGCGGAACAACGGGTGCGTGTCGTCTTGCGGCATGGCAGCGATGTACTCGCCGATGGGCCCACGAATGGCTTCAAGGAAGGCGCGTAGCACCGGGTCCGTTTCGGCGCCCGGGTGTATCTCCACCTGCGTGCCGCCGCGGACGGAGTTCACCAAGGGGTGGGCCGTCAGCGTGTGCCGTTCGCGCAAGCGCTCTGCCAGTGCCACGTTGAATTCCGCGATGCTCGCGTAGCCGGGTGGCGGCGCCAGCGTGCTGGTGTGGCAGACGGTGTCCGGGTGCGCGTAACGCTCCCATTCGCTATTGCCCGCGAGGCGCAGCGCCAACACCCGCAAGGCCCAAGCGAATTGCCCGAGTGGACGGCGGTCGACAAGCCACCCGGTATGCGCGAGAGCTGCCGGTACCTCGCCGCCCACCAAAGCCACAATGGCGGCCTGCTCGCGAACCATCTCCGTCTCTGGTGCCGCGGCGAGTGCGCGCGTTACTGCCGGCCGCGCTTCATCGAGCCGCGCGGTCTCGGCATACCGCAAGGCGAGCAGGGCGTTGAACAAGGGGCTGTCGGGTTGCAGCTTCAAGCCTTCGCGCAAGACGTTCTCGCTCTCTGCCTCGAAGCCCGCGTTGCCGAGGCTGGTGGCCAGCGCCAAGCGCAGCGCCGCGTCCTGCGGCCGACGCGCGAGCGCTAGCTGCAAGCCTTTCGAGAAGTTGGCGCCGTGGCCCAGCATCCACGCCAGCGAGGCTTGCCGCGTTAGCAGTTGTGGGTGGTTCGGGAAGCGCGGTAGGCCCTCCTCCAGCACCTGCAGCGCCCGTTCCCACTCGCGGCGCGCCGTATAAAGTTCGGCCAAGGCAAGACGTGCTGCCGCTTCCTCCGGGCCGCGCAGTAAGGGCGCCAGCTCGGCTTCGGCCTCTGGGTGCCGGCCGAGACTGTCCAGCCGTGCCGCCATCGACAACCGGAAGGCCGGCTCGTCCAGCGCCTGTTGGCCAGCGTGTTGACCAGCCTGCTGGAGGACGCGCAGGGCGGCGGTGTCTTGCCCGGTTTGGGCCAGCGCCTCGGCCAGTAGCAGGTAGACGTTGGCAC
>CALPVO020000107.1 GCA_943327025.2 Janthinobacterium lividum | reverse complement strand
GGGCCACCGGCGGGCGATTCGGTGTGGGCAGTGGCGGAAATGGCGAGGCCTGCACAGAGTGCGGCGGCAACCATGGCGGATTTGAAGGAACGGGAACGCTGGAGCATGGGTGTACCTCGATGTGGATGCGGTGCCAGCTTATGACAGCGGCGCTTCCCGAAAGTTTACACCGGGCTTTACCGTTTGGTGCTACCAGCGCCGTTTTCGGCGCTGGTAACAGCCGTGGACCTCCGCAGACCTTCAGGGGCCGGCGAGGAAAATGGCGAGAGTGCAGCCAAAGCCAGCCATCCAGACCAGCGTCCGCAACGTGGCCAGGTCTGCGAGGTAGCAGACGAGATAGGCGACGCGCGCGGCAATGAAGCCCAGGGCCAGCGTGTCTACCTTGGCTTCCGGTGCGGACTGCAGCGCGGAAAGAATGACTGCCACCGAGAACAGCGCAAACGCCTCCCAGGCATTTTGCTGGGCAGCATTCGCCCGTTGCTGCCAACCGGATAGTTTGGCCAGCCAGTCGCGCGGCATGCGATTGTCGTAGCCCTTCACACCAGCCTTCGCGAGGCTCACGGAAACAATTGGCAACAAGCCAGCGGTCAGTACGCACCAGTAAGCAATTCTCATGGTCAATCCCCTAGGGTGTTGTTGGTATTGTCGAAGTTTGGCCCGTTACAGGGCCTCGGTCGTGATGAAAATGGGTGAGTCGGCAAACGTCTGAAATTCGGCGGCAACGCGCTGCATGGTCGGCGTGCTGATGTCGTTCATGAGGCCCGCAGCATCGCCTAGGCGCAGCACTTCGACATATTGGTAGGGGGCGCTGCCGCCACCCAGCAACCCGGTGGTGCGCAGCACCTCGAAGCCCGCAACGGAGGGCAGGGCATTCACGATGGGTAGGTCTGTCGTGCGGGCCCAGTGTTCATAGACCGCGACGTCGGTGCCGGCCTTCAGGTTGAACAGCACGATGATGGTGGACATACAGCGCTCCGCAGGGTGGTAAACGACTTGTGAATATCGCCGGGGTGCGACTCTCGGTTCGCGAATCCCTTCCCGTCCGAGTCTGTTGTTCTCGCCCACACCTGTCAATCACTGGACGAACGTGCATGCTGCGCTGCTAACATCCGTCAGCGTTCACTCTCGCGGAGTTGTGCACTGATGACTGCCACGCCTGATCTCGACCTGCCATCGCCCTTGTTGTCGCCCTTGTCGTCGCCATCGCCGTTGGGCCGGATTCGTGCGGTAACGCTGGGTTGCCCTTCGTTGGCAACCGCTGAAGCGGTTTACGTGGCTGCGCTCGGCTACCGCGTGGTGGAGCGAGGCGCCTTGCCGGCTGCACTGGCCGCTGCATGGCAGGCGCCTGCGGTAGCGGGTGCGCCCTATGCTGTTCTGGCTCCTCAGAGCGGAGAAGAAACTTACTTGCGATTCGTCGAGGTGCCGGGGGTGGCGCCGTTTGCTCCGTATTCCGCCTATGGCTGGAACGCGATCGAACTGACGGTCGAGGACTGTGATGCCGCTGTGGCGCGACTTGCCGAGGGCCCCTTCACGGTAGTTGGCCCGCCGGAAGATCTGGCGTTTTCGGAAGGCGCTTTGCGTGCCGGGCAGTTGGTCGGGCCGCTCGGGGAAATCATCTATCTGACGCAGGTGCGTCGGCAGATGCCCGGCTTTGAGTTGCCACCGGCGCGTTCCTTTGTAGACCGTGTGTTCATCATGGTGTTGCATGGCTCTGCAGCGCAGCCTGGGCTCGACCATTACGCGGCCACTTTTGGTAACCCGGCCTCTGCCACCTTCGATGTGACGGTGCCGTTCATGGCGGTGTACCAAGGTTTGCCACCCGACCATCCCTACCGCATCGGGACCTTGGTGCTGGGTGCTGGTTTCTATCTGGAGATGGATAACAGTCCAGCCCATATTGGCCCGCGTGTGGCGCCGGCGGGCGGTTTGCCGCCCGGCATCGCCATGGTCAGCTTCGAGGTCGCCGAACCGCAGTTGGGTGGGGTGGCTGCCGAGGGCGCCATTTATGCCGGCCGCACCGCGCGTCGCGTCGCGGGGGCTTTCGGTGAGTGGTTGGAACTTTTGGCACCAGTGGTATGAGCGATACCCCGGTGAGCGAGAACAAGTACCCGCTGTTGTTCTCGCCTTTTGTCAGTGGTCGACTGCGGCTACGCAACCGAATCTTGCATGCCTCGATGACCACCCGTCGGGTGGTGGACCAGCGCGTGACGCCCGGCATGGTGCAGTACTACGCCAATCGGGCCCGTGGTGGTGCGGCGCTGGTAGTGAGTGAGCCACTCAACATGTCCCGCTTGCAGCAGGCGGCACACAAGGTTCGTGTCTGGAACGACGATAATCTCGAAGGCTTGCAGCGCTGGGCCGCAGCGGTCGAGGGTGAGGACTGCCGTTTGCTCGGACAAGTGCAGGACTCCGGGCGAGGTCGGCACGAGCGTGGACGTAACCCCGCTGCCATTGGTGTGTCGTCGCTGCCGGATGACCTTTCCTGGACCGTGCCGCATGTGCTGCGTGCTGACGAGTTGCAGGGCATGGTGGACGACTTCGCGCAGTCCGCAGCGCGCCTCGAGCGCTGCGGTTTCTCGGGTGTTGAACTGTCTGCCGGCCATGGTCACTTGTTCCATCAGTTCCTCTCGCCATGGAGTAACCTCCGCGAAGACGCTTATGGCGGCGATTTCAACGGACGCCTGCGTTTTCTCAATGACACCGTTCAGGCTATCCGTGCCACCTGTGGTGCTGGTTTCGTCATTGCACTGAAACTGCCGGGCGATGACGGACTGCCGGGCGGTGTGGGCCCGGAATTGGCGGCCGAGATTGCCGGCGCCATGACGCGCGACAGCGCTGTGGACTATGTGAGTTTCTGCCAAGGGACGCACGCCAGAACCTTGGACTGGCATATCCCGGACATGCATTGGCCGCGTTCCACTTGGATGGACCTTATTGCGCACTTGCGCCCCTCGGTGAATGGGAAGCCGTTGGCTGCACTGGGGCTGATAACCGACCCGGCCGAGGCCGAAGGTCATCTGGCGCGCGGCACGGTGGAATTGGTGGCGCTCGGCCGTGCATTGGTCACTGATCCGGCCTGGCCACTGAAGGCTGCTGCAGGACGTGAGGCAGAGATTCGTTATTGCGTGTCCTGCAACACCTGCTGGGGCACCATCGTCGAAGGCTCGCCATTGGCTTGCGACAACAACCCCCGCGTGGCGATGCCCGAAGAAGTGGACTGGAAGCCGGCGCGTGTCGCCCGCGCCCGTCGTATCACTATCGTCGGTGCTGGTATTGCTGGCCTCGAGGCGGCTTGGGTGGCGGCAGCACGTGGTCATGCGGTGACGGTGTTTGGCGCTGGCAACGAGGTAGGTGGCAGCGCACGCCTGCACGCTGCCTTGCCTGGGGGCGAATCGCTCTCTTCGGTTTACGACTACCAGTATCTGGCGGCGAAACGTGCCGGGGTGCGCTTTGAGTTGGGGGTTAAGGCTGGCCTTGAAGACGTCTTGGCCACACGGCCGGATGCGGTCGTCTTGGCTACCGGCTCCACGATGCTGTGGCCGCGTTCGCTGCCCCCCGATTGGCAAGCCGACGGCGCCATCCCGGATTTGCGGGCCCTCTGCGGCGATCTGCTCGGGGTGACCCAGCCCCAAGGCGGTCGCGCCGTGTTGTTCGATATGGACCATACGGAAGGGACATACTCCGCTGCCGTGCTGCTGCACCGCTTGTTCGATGAAGTGGTGTTGGTGACACCGCGCGAAAGGTTTGCGGTGGACGTTCCGTTGGTCTCTTCACTAGGTATTTACCGACGCTTGTCGAAGTTGGGCGTGCAGCTGATGCCGCTGCATGAACTGGCGCCGGAGTCGGCGCTGGACGAGGGCAGGGTGAGCCTGCGTCACTTCCACACTGGCGCACTGCAAACCATGGACGACGTGGCAGTGGTGACGTTTGCAACGCCGCGAAAGCCCACGGATGCGCTGGCAGCGCCGTTGCGTGCCGCGGGCCTGGAACTGCATTTGGCTGGGGATTGCCACCAGCCACGACCGTTGCTATTGGCTACGGCTGACGGCCATCGCATCGGTAATCTGCTTTGAGTGTTCGATGAAGCATGTCCTAGGGGACTATTTTTTTTTCACGGTCGGCTGCGCTAGCATCCGCTTGTCCGGGCACGTGCCGGGTTGCCAATTGGAGGAAGCACCATGGTTGTTGAACTGAAACACGCTATGAAGCCTGAGTTGGGTGCCGAAGACGCTGCACGGCAGCGTTTCGTCAGTGGCTTGCGCGGTTTTGTGCTCAGCGATCTGGCTGGGGACCTGCGCCGGGTCTATGACGAACGTGTCGCCCCGCGCTTCGAGAGTGCGCACGGGCGCACGCCGGCGGATGGCGATGAAGTGCACCAAGCCATGCGCATAGACCCTACCTTCAAGGCCTACAGCAGCTTGCGCGTCACGGCGCAAAAGATGGTCTGGGATTCCGTCGCCCCTGTAGTGGAACGACATCGTGGTCTGCTGGAAGCCGCCGCCGTAGCCGGTGATGCGAAAGTGAAACTGGACCCTGCCGTACAGGTGCCGCGTAGCGTTTCCGCTGTCGACGTGCATCTGATGCCGGGTTCTTACAGCGGCAAGGGCGCGCCTGAAGACATGGCCCCGGGCGCGGTCTACGACCAAGGCTTTGCGGTTTTCTCCATGGGCCTGATGGGCGATGAATTCAACGACATTGGCCGTTCCATGGCGCGGTACATCAGCCGCAAATTCCCTGATTTCAAGCCACAGCGCATTCTGGATCTGGGCTGCACCATCGGTCATAACACCTTGCCCTGGAAAGAGGCTTACCCCGACGCGGAGGTCATCGGCGCGGATGTGGTGGCCGGATGCCTGCGCTATGGCTCAGCGCGTGCCGTCTCGCGCGGGGTGGATGTCGAGTTTCGCCAGATGAACGCCGAGAGAATCGATCTTCCGGACGCCTCGGTGGATGTGGTGTTCACTTCGATGTTCCTGCACGAACTGTCATTGAAGAGCATCGGCCGGGTGTTCGCAGAAATTCGCCGCGTGCTGCGTCCGGGCGGTCTTATGTTGCACATGGAACTGCCGCCGAATACGCAGATGGGGGCCTTCGAGGGCTTCTATCTCGATTGGGACTGTTATTACAACGCCGAGCCGTTCTACAAGGCATTCCGCGACCAAGAGCCGCGCGAACTGTGCCGGAAGGCTGGGTTCCGTGACGACCACTATCTGCAATTCGTGGTGCCCAGTGTTTGGAACCATGGCGAGGCCGCGGTGGAAACCGCTATTGCAGCTGAGGGACATGAAGTCAACAAGGCCACGACGGGGCGCTTGTCACATGGTGGCATCGAATGGTTTGGCTTTGGCGCCTGGCGTGAGGCGCTGTCGTGAGTTCTGCTGAGTTGGGTATCTCCGGTATCCCCGCCGATGCTCCGCGTGGGTACTACGGGCCGGACGGTCAGCCACAGTTCTTTGCCGACCCGGCCATGGACCGCTTCTCGGCGGTACTGGTAAAGCTGGTTCAGGAAGTTTGGGTGCTTACCGAGCGGGTTGATGCCATCGAGCGCGTGGCGGCTGCCAAGGGCAGTATCACCGCCGCCGAAGTGGCAGCTTTGCTCGCAGACCCGGCCGTCAGTGCGGCACGTGAAGCGGCACTGGCCCAGTTCATCGGCCGCACGCTCGGTCCACTGCGCGAACCCTCATGACGGCGCGTGCTGGTGCGCTTGGCAGCACGGGAGTGCTGCTGGTCATGTTGCTGGTCTGGGCTGCCTCCAACCTCGACCAGTCGCTGTTCAGCTATGCCATTCCCGGCATCGTCGGTGAGTTCGGCGCCAGTCTGAACGCCATCGGCGGTTTGCTGTCGCTGTCGTTCGCAGTCGCGGCGGTGTTCGCGGTGTTCGCGGGGATGGCAGCGGACCGCTTTGGACGGCGGTGGACGCTGGTGGTGTTGCTCGCCAGTTCGGCGTTGTTTGTCGGCCTGCATGGCTATGTGCAAGACATGGGCCAACTCACCCTTGCGCGCACTTTGGCCTTCGGGTTGGCGGCAGGCATTGCGCCCATCACGGCGGCGTATGTCGCGGAAGCCTCGCCGGCACGCCATCGCGGCATGCTCATGGGTATTTTGCAGTGTGGCTATCCGTTGGGTTGGGCCCTAGGGGGCTTGCTCGCCGGGCAACTGTTGGCGACCGGCGGCTGGCGTAACGTCTTCTTGGTCGGCTTCGTGATGGTACCCGTGGCCTTGTTGATGGGGCGCTTTTTGCCGGAGAGCGTTCGCTTTGCGGAACTCGCTGCGCGCACCGATGCGGCGGCCGTGGCGCCCGTGCGCCTCGGCGAGTTGTTCGCTCCAGCGCTCCGTCGCCGCTCGCTGGCGTGCATCGTTTTGTTCTTCACCTTCGGTGGCGCTTACGCGGGAACCGCCTTCTTCTTCGCTACTTTCTTTACGGAAGTGCGCGGCTACAGTCCCGCTGAAGCGGCGACGCTGGTGGGACTGGGTAACGGCTTCGCTGTAGCGGGCTATCTGGTAGCGGCTGCGGTAGGTGAATATGTCTGGACGCGGCGCAACACCTACGCGCTGTGGTGTCTACTCGGGGCGTTTGCCCTGTTGGCGCTGGTGTGGCTCCCGGTAGAACGCTGGCAGGATTTGGCCTTGTTCGCGCTTACGGGCAGCTTTTTCTATGGCAGCAATGCGGTGGTGGGTGCTTTGCTGGCGGACCTGTACCCCACTCGGGTGCGTGCTACGGCCTACGCCGCTTGCGGCTCGGCACCGTTAAGTCTGGGCTTCGCGGTTTATCCGGCGGTGGTGCCACTGGTGGTGGGTGTGGCTGGCTGGAAGGTGGCTATGTCTTTGGCCATTGCACCGCTGCTGGTGGCGTCGGCGTTGGCCGCGCTCTGGTTGCCCAACCTGCAGTCCGGCGCTGAAGTCGCCGACGTTTGAGGAAAACGCTCATGGGAACGCTTGAAGGTAAGGTAGCGCTGGTCACCGGGGCTGGACGTCATGGTGGACTTGGCCAAGCCATCTGCGCGCGCTTGGCGGCAGAAGGCTGTCGCGTGGCTCTCACCGACATTGGCGAGCCCCAACCTTTGATGGGCGCGGGCCATATTGGCAG
>CALPVO020000106.1 GCA_943327025.2 Janthinobacterium lividum | reverse complement strand
TCTTCTACTTCACGGTGGCGGTGGCCGGGCTGTCCGTCTCGCTGGCCTTAGCCATCCTCATCATCGGCGTACCGTTCTTCCTTTTGTTCATCGGCTTCACGCGCGTTCTGTCGCTGGCGGAAGGGCGACTGGTGGAAGGCTTGCTAGGCGTTCGCATGCCGCGCCGGCCACTGACGCGCACGCCAGGCACCTGGTGGGAGCGCATCAAGGAAATGCTCGGAGACTGGCGCACCTGGACCACGCTCATCTACATGGGCGTACAACTGCCGCTAGGTATCTTCTACTTCACCTTTACCGTCGTCGGCCTCGCGTTCAGCCTGGCGCTGCTGGGCCTGCCTTTCGGTGCGCTGTTCAACCACGGCGAAATGGTGTTCGGCAATATCAACGGCGTGAAGCTCACCGCAGACTTCCATGGTTGGGAGTTCGTGGTGGTGCCATTGCTCGGCGTGTTGCTGCTCACCACGCTCATGCACGCCATGCGCGGCCTAGGCCAACTACACGGCAAGCTGGCCAAGACCCTACTGGTGTCGCGCACGGGCGATTGATACGACCGTCGGAAGCAAGCTACCTCTCACAATCGAAATTGGTACCTCAATGAGCAGTGCCACCGATGGGAGCGAGCTTGCTCGCGACTTTTCGGCGAATGCACCTCAATTCGTGGTGGCATTGTTGCTTCTGGACCGCGCGGCGATAGACTTCGCCGCATGGTTACCGACGTGCGATGGAAACAGCGCTTCGACAATTTCGACCGAGCCTTTGCCTTGCTGCGCGAAGCGCTCGCGAGCGGTGGCGCCCAACTGAATCAGCTGGAGCGCGAAGGCACCATCCACCGCTTCGAGTACACCTTCGAACTTTCCTGGAAAGCGATGAAGGACTACCTCGAGGCGGCGGGGGTTGCCATGCCCACGCTCACACCGCGCGCCATCATTGAAGCCGCGCTAGCAGCAGGCGTTATCCGCGAAGGACACGTCTGGACGGACATGCTGCGTCAACGCAACCTGCTCGCCCACACCTACAACCTACGCCACTCCGACGAAGCCTTGCGCGCTATCGAAACGCGCTACTTGGCGGAGATGGCGCAACTGCATGCTTGGCTTGCCGGGAAACTGCAGGAATGAACGCCACGCGCACACCCTGCTTGCCGCCCGAAGACCTCCGTCAAGTGGTGGCCGTCTTCGGCCGACACCCAGCCATTGCCGCCGTGAAGCTGTTCGGGTCGCGGGCCAAAGGCACTCACCGCCCTTACTCCGACGTGGACCTGGCCATCTTCGGACCACTGGGCCCACTGGAAGGCGAGGCCGTCGCGCTGGACCTCGAAGACCTGTTGCTGCCCTACAAGTTCGATGTGGTGCCCATGGCCCACTTGGAACACGCGGCGCTGCGCGAGCACATAGAGCGCGTGGGCATCACTATTTTCGAGAGCCTGTAGGAGCCAGCTGCAGCTGGGAGCGAGCTTGCTGGCGACTTTTCGGCGGCGAACCGCCTCCCGCAGTATTATTCGGGCATGAACACCTTTCGCCGCACCATGGCCTTGCTGGCCACCCTGTTCGGTCTGGCCTTTACTTTGGCCGGTACGCCCAGCGCCAACGCCGGCACCACGCGCGCCAGCGCCGAAGACCTCGCCCGCCTTCCCAAGGCGCCTTTGGTCATTGAAAGCGCCGGCAAGCGTCTACCCTTCGAGGTGTGGATAGCCTCCACACCCGAACGGCGCGAGCAAGGCCTCATGTTCGTGAAGGCGCTGCCGGAAAAGGGCGGCATGCTGTTTTTGTTTCCGGTACCGATGAGCGCCGCGTTCTGGATGAGGAACACCTTCATCCCGCTGGACCTGTTGTTCGTGCGCCAGAACGGCACCGTTGCGCGCATCGCCGAAAACGCGCGTCCGCACGACCTCTCGCCCATTCCTTCCGGCGAGCCTGTGCTTGCGGTGCTGGAACTGGCGGGCGGCACCGCCGCGAAGTTGGGCCTGCGCGCCGGAGACCGCGTGGTAAGTAACGCACTGCGGGCGGCTGAACGATGAGCCGCAGACCATCACGAATGAACTCGCTCCCACGAAACTTTGGGTGCCTTGCAGGAGCGAGCTTGCTCGCGACGCTTGGCCTGCACGCGCCCGCCGCAGCCGCACCCGCCACGCTGGACCCGCAGATTCAGGCCATCACCGAACAAGCACGCAGCGCCTTCTTGGCTACGCAGCCCTTCAAGCGACTGAACCTGGCCGTGTGGGTGCAAGCGGCCCCCGGGCAACCGTGGCGCGGCGGCGAAGTGGACGCTACAGCACAGGTCTACCCGGCCAGCATGGTGAAGCTGCCCTTCGCCATCGATAGCGTTGTGGCTTGCGTGGAGCGCGGTGCAGCACCCGACTGCCAACGCGAAGACCTCGTGCCGATGCTCGTGGATTCAGACAACGTGGCTACGGGACGCTTGGTGGATGCACTCACCCGCACCATCGACCACCACGAAGGCCCTATCGCTCCGGGCGTGCAGGCGGTTGCGGCGCCTGCCGATGAACCCACGCGCAACGCTGCCTACGCCAACTGGCTAGCGGCCCGACTGCACACCGAACAGCGGCTGCAAAGTTGGGGGCTACTGGGCGGCATGCGCTTGTTCAGCAAGACCTACCCCACAAACTCTGGCGAAGAACCCGCCGGCTTCGAAAAGCGCGCGCGCCAAGAACTGGGGCGCAACACCATGTCGGCGTACGACACCGCCGCGCTGATGCGCGCTCTGGTGGACGGCGAAATAGACAGCCGCAGCGGCGCCCCGGTATTGGCCACCGTGCGCCCCTATTTGGCGCGTTCGCGTTTCAGCCTGCAGTCGACGCTGGCCTCGGGTGCGCCGCCCGATACCCGCATCATCGGCAAGCTGGGCACCGCTTTCGACACCCTCGAAGAAGTAGCGCTGCTCGACTGGCCAGACAGCCCCCAGAAGCCGCGCGTGCTGATCGCAGCGTTCAGCGATGGCTTCGACCAAGCCACGCCCGAGCCCTTCGACGGCTGGCGCCTCGCTGACCTGACTACCGAAATACTGACGCGCCTGAAACTGATGTCACCGCTCCCATGGCAGGCACCGCAAACACAGCGCAAGGCCTTGGCGCTGTGGCAATTGCCAGCCGCGAGCACTACACGACAGATGGAAGTGCAGTATCGCTTCGGCACCGGACAACCCGGCATACGGCGCGTTCACTTACGTTGCACACCGGGTTGCGGTACGAGCAGCATGACGTGGAACTGGCCCGCCGCACGCGTCGCCGCGCGCCCGTTGCTGCTAGGGACCATCGATGTTCCCGCAGGCGCGAAGCTGGAAGTGGAAGCGGAGCTGGAAAGTGCCACGGCCATGCCGGGCGAGGTGTTGTGGCTAGCACTGCCGGCGCCCACTGCTGCTAGCGCAGCAACCAACGCCATGCCGCGCTAAAGGTATGCAACCACCGCCTTCACCCGTGGTGCTGGAATATCTGGACCTCGACACGCCAGCGCTAGCTTTGCCTAGCAGTAGCCTCGATAGCGTGGAGCGCGAACGCGCGGCGCGTTTTCATTTCGACGAGGACCGCAGGCGCTTCATTCGCGGCCGCGCGTGGCTGCGCTTGCGGGTGGCGGAGTTACTGGGCATTGAACCTGCGGCCGTGGCCTTCACTACCGTCGGCGAGCGCGGCAAACCGGCTGTCGCTAGCAAGCTCGCTCTCACCACGGACACCGACACGCTTGCGGCAGGCGGCAGCTTGCTGCCCACCTTCAACCTCAGCCACAGCGCGCACCACGGCTTGCTGGCGGTGCATGCGGGCGGACTACCGCTGGGCGTAGACCTTGAAGTAGCGCGGCCATTCGAACGCGCGGCGCGCATTGCCGCGCGGCACTTCAACGCGGCGGAAGCAGCAGCCGTAGCGGCCGCCCCTGAAGGGCCGGAACGCGAAGCGGTGTTCTTTCGCACCTGGACACGCAAAGAGGCCTACCTGAAGCTGACTGGCCTAGGGCTACCGGGCGGACTGGCGTGCGTGGAAACGGGAACGGAAGCAGCGGCGCGTTCGCTGCGGGTGCCAGCCGAACATGGTTTGGCTAGCGCTTGGGTGACGAGTTTGGAACTACCCGCCAGCGTCCCGACGGGGCTGCTGGCGGCACTGTCCGCGCCGTGCGCGGTGCCAGTGGACTGGCGACGCGGTTAGCGCCGCCAGCCGGCGGCGAATCAATTGCCGTTGTTCAGGGTGGCGGAAGCATTGATGCCGCCACGCTCCTGCTGCTGACGCACCCAGTCACCCGAGGCATTCTGCGAATCCGGGGTGGAGCAGACCTTGCGGGTCCGGAGGTTAGAGCCGGTCACCCTTTCATTACGGCAGACCAACTTGGCGGCGGCCTGAGCGGTAGCTTCAGACACCACGACCTTCTGCTGCGAAGGGTCGGCAGCGGCAGCCGGCGCTAACGTCGGTGCAGCCACAGCAACCGGCGCTGCCGGGGCGGCAGGGGGCACGGGCGGCGCGGTGGTGGGTTCCACAGCGAAAGCCGACAGGGAGGCAAGCGACAGCACGAGGGCGCTGAGGCCCGAACGGGCAGTGACGATAGCCATAGGTAACTCCTTTAATCCAATAGAGAAAGCCTAGCACGACGGCACAAACGGGCAAGGGAGCGCCACCCTGCCGGAGGCGAATTTGATGCACAATCCCGTTCCGACATGAGCACCACGCCCACCCCCGCCAACCCCAATGGGCCCGCGTCCGCCGCGAGCGCACCGCTCGCGGACCCTGCCACGACGGCGCCGGACACCTCGGCGGAGGCCCTTTGGGATTCGGCGCAAGCGCTGACACTGGCGGGCCACGGCGAAGCCGCCGTGGACCCATTGCGTCGCCTGGTGGCACTAGCCCCCACCCATACCGCAGCCTGGCAGGAACTGACCTGGCACCTCACGGCCATGGGCGACCTGGATGGCGCGCGCCGTACGCAAGCCCAGGCTTTGCGCTTGCAAGCGACGGACCTGCCCCTGCAACGGGCTGCCGCCACGCTGTGTGCAGAGCGCGTTCCCGAAGCCGAGTTCCTGCTGCGCGAATACCGCCGCACCCACCCGGATGACGCTTTGGTGCACCGCTTGCTTGGCGAAGCGGCGTTCTGGCGCCGCAAGGACACGGAAGCCATCCCGTTGTTGGCGCGTGCGCTGGAACTGGCGCCCGATGACCAAAGCGCCCGCTTCACACGCGCCGTCGCCGCCTATCGCGCCGGCAACGCCGAGTCTTCGCAAAAGGACGTGGAAGCGGGGCTGGCTCGCGAACCGCGCAACCCCGCGTTCCGGGCGCTGTTCGCCGCCGTGCTCAGCAAGACCGGCGAAGACTTGCGCACGCTGGCCCTGTACGCCAGCCTCACCGCCGAATATCCCTCGCAGCCGAAGCTGTGGATGAGCTACGGCCACATGCTGAAGGCGGCCGGCGAACAGAACGGCAGCGTGGATGCTTACCGGCGTGCTATCGCGCTGGACCCGCGCTTGGGCGAGGCTTGGTGGAGCCTCGCGAACCTCAAGACCGTGCGCTTCAATGCCGCGGACATCGAAGGCATGCTCACCGCGCGCCAACGCGATGACCTGACCGACGACGAGCGGCTGCACTTCGAGTTCGCGCTGGGCAAAGCCTACGAAGATGCCAAGCAATACGCGCCTTCGTTCCAGCATTACGTGGAAGGCAACCGTCTACGCTCGCTGGATTCCAGCTATGCGCCCATGGACGTGTCGTTTCATGTGCGCCGCTGCAAGCAGTTCCTCACTCGCGAACTGTTCGCGGCCCGCCAAGGTGTGGGCTGCCAAGCACCGGACCCTATCTTCATCGTTGGCTTGCCGCGCGCGGGCTCTACACTCATCGAACAAATTCTCTCCAGCCATTCGCTGGTGGAGGGAACGATGGAACTGCCGGATGTCACCGGGCTGGCGCGCAAGCTGGCCGAACGGCAGACAGACGAGGACGTCCGCGACTACATCCACTTGCTACCCGAAGTAGCGCCCGAAGAATTCTGCGCCATGGGTGAGAGCTTTTTGGCTACCACGCGCGTCCATCGCAAACTCGGGCGGCCATTCTTCATCGACAAGATGCCAAACAACTTCGGGCACGTAGCGCTCATCCACTTGATGCTGCCCAACGCGCGCATCATCGACGCACGCCGCCATCCGCTGGCCTCGTGCTTCTCGAACTTCAAGCAGCACTTCGCGCTGGGCCAACTGTTCTCTTACGGGCTCGAAGAGATTGGCCGCTACTACCACGACTACGTGGAACTGATGGCGCACATGGACGCCGTGCTGCCAGGCCGCATTCACCGCGTGCACTACGAAAGCATGGTGGCCGACACCGAAAACGAAGTGCGTCGCTTGCTGGAGTACTGCGGGCTACCCTTCGAAGAAGGCTGCCTGCGTTTTTACGAAAACGACCGCGTGGTGCGCACCGCCAGTTCGGAACAAGTGCGCAAGCCTATTTACAAGGAAGGCGTGGACCACTGGCGGCACTACGAGCCCTGGCTGGACCCACTGAAGGCAGCGCTCGGTGAAGTACTGGAGCTTTACCCGGCAGTGCCGGCGTTCAAAGACTGACAGAAGCCAGTAACCTGGCGACCCATTCGCGGCGCCAACACGAACGCAAAGCGCTCACTCGCCGAAGCGGTAGCCGAAACGCTCGACATCTTCGCGGTACAGTTCGCCCACTTGGTCACGTAAAGCGGCGTCGTAGTAAGTGCTGTAGTGACGGTGCTCGGAAGCATTGCGCACCTCGAGCACGCGTGGCTCCAGCCCCGTGGCCGCGCACAGCGTATCGAACCCCGCCTGCAGGCTTTCGGCGCGAAGCAGCTGCGTCACCATCACCTCACCGGCGCCATCGCACACGAACGCCGACTGCGGCCAATAGTGCACGCGTGCCAATTGCTGCGGCATCTCCAAGACGCGGCGCATAGTACCGGCCGGGTCCTGCTCGAACAGGCCGTTGTTGCGCATCATGAAGGCCACGCAGGAAACAAAGCGCTCCCACGGGTTGCGCAGCACGGCGAACGAACAGTACTGCGCCCAACGCTCGGGCCCCAGCACCTCGCACACCTGCAAGGCCGTCTGATGGCCATGGCCCGCCGCCGCAAACACCGGGTGTTCGATGCGCTTCTGGACGAACAGCGCCACCTGCTCTTCGTCTTCAGGGCCAAGCTGG
>CALPVO020000105.1 GCA_943327025.2 Janthinobacterium lividum | reverse complement strand
GCGCGCAAAATGCGCACGGGCGTGGGCGCAATGCCGCCGGCCATGCCGCTGTGCACGCCTTCGGTCAGCACTTCGCAGGTGAGCGTACCCACCAAGTTGCCGCGCAGGCTGGTGGTGAGCCAGAAGGTGTCGTAGTCGCCACACTCGGCATCGAGGCAGACCACGAGGTTCGGCGTGCCAATGCGGTCCGCCAGTAGTTCCACGTAGTAGGGCAGGTCGAAGGACCCGCTTTCCTCGCAGGCCTCGATGAGGATGAGGCAGCGCGCATGGGGAATGCCTTGCGCCTGCAATACCGCGATGGCTTCTAGGCTGCTGAACACCGCGTAGCCATCATCGGCGCCACCCCGCCCGTACAGCCGGCCTTCACGGAATACCGGCGTCCAGGGGTCGAGGTCGCTGTCCCAGCCGGTGAACTCCGGCTGCTTGTCAAAGTGGCCGTACATGAGCACCGAGCCGGTCGCATCGCTGGCGGTGCCCGGAATCTCACAGACGATGACCGGCGTGCGGCCTTCGCGCTGGAGCACTTCCACTTGCAGGCCTTTGACCGGTTGGCGACGGCACCAGCCCGCCAGCAGCTCTGCGGCGCGCATCATGTGCCCTTCGGTTGCCCACTCGGGCGCATAAAGTGGGCTCTTGTTCGGGATACGAACATATTCCGCGAGCGTCGGCAGGATGTGGTTCGCGAAGTCGCGCTGGATGAGTGGGCGCGCTTGGGTGATATCCATCTGGAAGCTCCTCTGAACCGTTGGCGGATTGTAGCCGAGGCGCGGCATCCAAGCCGTTGTGTAGGCGCTGCAGGGTAGGGTTAGGGCCAGCCGAAGAAGTACTGGGCCGTCGCCGCCGTGCCGGCTGCCGTCGTTTCGGGCTCCTCGCCACGGTAATGGGCCACGGTCGCGAGGATGTGCGGGAGGTAAGCCGGTTCGTTCCGGCGGTCGCCGGAATGCCGCAAGCGGGCTTTCGGGAGGTCGCGGGGGAGCAGGTAGGGGGCGTCTGTTTCCAGCATGAGACGTTGGAGCGGAATGCGGCCCACCAGTTCACGCAGGTGGTGACCACGGCGCTCGTCGCAAATCCAGCCCGTAATGCCGACGTACAGATCGCGGTCCAAGTAGTCCTGAAGTTCCTCGCCGGTGCCGGTGAAGCAGTGCACTACCGCTCGTGGCAGGCGTGGTAGCCAACGGTCCAGAACCTTCAGGAAATCAGTGTGCGCATCTCTTTGGTGGAGAAAAACAGGCAGCTGATATTCTGCGCAAACTTCAAGTTGTTTCTCAAATCCAAGGATTTGAATATCTTGCGGCGAAAAGTTGCGAAAGAAATCTAATCCACACTCGCCACCAGCGACTACTTCAGGCTGCTGAATAAGGGTCCTGAGTTTCTCTTCGGCCCCGGGTTCGAAGAGTTCCGTGGCATGGTGCGGGTGAACTCCTGCTGTACAACGCATCGTATCAGGCCACTGACGGACTACCTCCAGCGCACGCTGGGTGCCTTCCAAAGAAGCCCCGGTAATAACCATGCGTTGCACGCCGGCGGTGTGGGCGCGGTCCACCACGGCGGCGCGGTCCTCGTCGAAGCTGTCATGGCCGAGGTTGAGGCCAATGTCGACGAGGCCGAGCGCGGTACCCGGCGCTACCGTCGGGGGTATGGTTGAGGAGTTGGCAGCGGAAGCGTTAGGCGCGTTCATGGGCGCGCAGTTTACCCATTCCAGCAGCTCCGCCGAGCAGTCCTGAAGCGTTAGCCACGACCGTGTAGCATTGGCATCCTCGTTTTCGACTCCTTCGAGTGACGCACCATGGCTCTAGATAAAGACACGCTGGAAAGCCTGAAGATTGACCGCGGCACTGACGCAGGCCGCTATGCGGTGGGCGTGGGAAAGCGCTGGCGCAAGCCGCTCATCATCGGCGGCGTCGTGCTGGTTTTGGCCTTCCTGATGTTCGGCCGCGGCAAGCCCTTGGAAGTGGAAACCGCTGTGGCGGAGCCGCCTAGCGCCGCTGGCGCCGTTCTGAATGCCTCCGGTTACGTGACTGCCCGCCGTATCGCTACCGTGGCGAGCCGTACTACGGGGCAGTTGGTCGAGGTGACCTTCGAAGAAGGCGCGACGGTGAAGGCCGGTGAGGTACTGGCTCGTTTGGACGATTCTGCAGTGCGTGCGGCCTGGAAACTGGCTGTGGCGCAGCGCGACGCCGCGGGCCGAGAGCTGGCGGAGCTGCAAGTTCGCTTCGACGAGGCTGCACGCACTCGGGACCGCACCATGGTGCTGCTGGAGCGCAAATTGGTTTCGCAAAGCGCGGCTGACGCGGCCGGCGCCGATGTGTCCGCGCTGCAGGCCCGCCTCGCCGTGGCCCGCAGCAACGTCCAGGTGGCCGGTGCTCGCGTGGCACAGCAGCAGCAGCAGTTGGATGACCTCGTCATCCGCGCACCGTTTGCTGGGGTTATTGTGTCCAAGGCCGCGCAGCCCGGTGAAATGGTGTCGCCCGTTTCCGCCGGCGGCGGGTTCACCCGCACCGGTATCGCGACCGTGGTCGATATGGAGTCGCTGGAAATCGAAGTCGACGTCAACGAAAGCTACATCAACCGCGTAGCCGCCGACATGACGGTAGAAGCGGTTCTGGACGCTTACGACGACGTGACGTTTTCGGCCCGCGTCATCGCCATCGTGCCTACGGCGGACCGCCAGAAGGCGACGGTGCGAGTGCGTATCGGCTTCAACCAGCTGGACCCGCGCATCCTGCCCGACATGGGGGTGAAGGTCCGGTTCCTCGACGCCGCGGCAGCCAAGGTTAAGCCGCCGCAGTCATGGGTACCCGCAGCCGCTGTGGTCGCGACGGGCGCAGGCAAGGCCCGCGTCTGGACGGTGAAGGACAACATCACGACGGCCGTCGAGGTGCAGGTGGGTGCGGTCCGGGAAAAACTCGTCCCGGTGGCTGCAGGGCTTGCCCCAGGGACCACGGTGGTGGTCAACCCTCCTAAGGACCTCGCCGATGGACGCACGGTCAAGGCCAAGGCGGCAGGCTGAGGCATGAAGGCACTCATCCACCTGCGGGACCTGGTCAAGGAATATCACCGCGGCGAAGAATCGCTGCGCGTGCTCGACGGCCTGTCGCTGGATATCGCCGAAGGCGAGTTCGTGGCGCTCATGGGTCCGTCCGGTTCGGGTAAATCTACGCTGCTCAACCTGCTTGGCGGCTTGGACCGTGCCACCAGCGGGGAACTCACCATCGGCGGGCTCGCCATCGGCGAATTGCCGGATGCCGTGCTCGCCCGTTGGCGTGCGGACCACGTCGGTTTCATCTTCCAGATGTACAACCTGCTGCCAGTCCTGAGCGCCGAGCGCAACGTGGAACTGCCGCTGTTGCTGACAGACCTGTCCGCTGCCGAGCGCCGTCGCCGTGCGCGTGCCGCACTGGCACTGGTGGGGCTGGAACACCGCCTGTCGCATCGTCCCAATGAACTGTCTGGCGGTCAGCAGCAACGCGTGGGTATTGCCCGCGCCATCGTCACGGACCCCACCTTGCTGTTGTGCGATGAACCCACTGGCGATCTGGACCGCAAGTCTGGCGACGAGATTCTCGATCTTTTGCAAGAACTGAACCGTGAGCATGGCAAGACCATCCTGATGGTGACCCATGACCCGCGCGCTGCCGAGCGTGCCACCCGGCAACTGCACCTCGACAAGGGTGAGTTGCAGGCGGAAGTGCGCTAAGCCATGAAACTTGCGCGCGTCGTTCGCTATCTGCCGTTGCTGTGGGCCAGCCTCCGGCGGCGACGCGTGCGTACGGCTTTCACCATCGGCTCCATCTTTATTGCATTCCTCATGTACGCATTGGCCGGCGCCATGAACCATGCCTTCGACCAAGGCGTACAGCAGGCGGGCGTGGACCGCATGATGGTGCAGCAGAAGGTCAGCTTCATCCTGCCGTTGCCGGCCAGTTATTTGAACCGGGTGAAGGGCGTCGATGGCGTGGAGCGCGTGAGCTCTGCCAACTGGATAGGCGGTTACCTGAAAGATGCCCGCGAACAGATTCCAACGTTCCCGATTCACGCCGAAGAGTATCTGGACATGTATCCGGAACTGCTTTTGTCACGGGGTGAGCGACAAGATTTTCTGGATGACCGGGCTGGGTTTTTGGTGGGGCGGGCCGTCGCGGACGAATACGGTTGGAAGGTGGGCGATGTCGTTCCACTGAAGAGCAGCATTTACCGGCGCAAGGATGGCAGCAACGTCTGGAACCTCACTATCCGCGGTATCTTCGACGTGCGCGATGACGGTGACTCGCGACAGTTGCTGTTCCACTACGAATACTTCAACGAGACTTTGGCGGATTCGCAGAAGGACCGTCTCGGTTGGATCATGGTGCAGGTAAAAGACCCCGCACAATCGGATGCTGTTGGTCGGCGCATTGATGCGCTGTTCGCCAACTCGCCAGCAGAAACGAAGACCCAGACGGAACGCGCCATGGCGCAGGGCTTCATGAAGCAAATTGGCAGTATCGGCACCATCCTCGGTGCAGTGGTTAGTGCCGTGTTTTTTACCATGCTGCTGGTCAGTGCCAACACTATGGCGCAGTCCGTGCGCGAACGGACTAGCGAGATTGGTGTGCTGAAGACACTCGGTTTCGGCAACACCACTATCTTGTCCTTGGTGCTGGCGGAAAGCGTCCTCATCACGGCGATCGGCGGCTTGCTGGGCATGGGTGCCGCTTGGCTTCTCGGCGTGCAACTCGGCACCGCGTTGAAGCAGTATCTGCCGGGCTTCGAGGTCGACCCGGTCACTTTGGTGAAGGGTTTGGTGTGGGTGGTTGCGCTAGGCCTTGCGGCGGGTGCCTGGCCTGCAGTGCAGGCCATGCGCCTGAAGATTGTCGACGCGTTACGGCGCGGATGAACACACGAATGGATACGCGGATCAACACGCTGCCGCACACGATGAGTCGCGCCATGAACTTTCGGTTAGTTGCATGAGCAGTTCCGCCTGGCGGCAGTTGCGCGCGGTAGTGGCGCTGAATGTGCGCAACATTCCCGCACGCCTCGACTCCTCACTGGTAGCTATCATCGGCATCGCCGGCGTCGTGGGTGTCTTGGTCGCGTTGCTGTCGATTAGCGAAGGCTTCAAGGCGACCGTGGCGCAAAAAGGTCGCGACGATGCGGTCATCATCATCCGCGGTGGCTCTGGGGACGAGCTTTCCAGCGGTTTATCCAAAGAGCAGTTGCAGGTCATCACCGATGCGCCGGGAATTGCCCGTGATGACGTTGGCGCCATTGCTTCGCCTGAGCTTTACACCGTCCTCGATTTGCCAGCCAAGAAAGAGGGTGCCAAGGGCTCGAGCAGCAACGTGCCGTTCCGCGGCGTAGGGCCGAATGCTGCGAAGGTGCGTCGGGCGTTCCGTATTGTTGAAGGCCGCATGCTCACTGCTGGCCATAACGAAGTGGTGGTTGGCAAGGCTGCCGCAGCGCAGTTCTACGGTATTGAAGTGGGGCGCGAGCTGGTTTCCGGCAACCACCGTTGGGATATCGTCGGTATCTTCACCGACGATGGCAGCGTCTCTGAATCCGAAGTGTGGGGCGACCGGCTCGTGGTGGCCGCGGCTTACCGCCGGGGTACTTCGGTGCAGTCCGTGCGCGCCAAGTTGGAAAGCGCGGGCTCATTTGGGATGTTGAAGCGTTCGTTGGTCGGAGATCCGCGAATCGACGTGACTGTTCGGACCGAAAAAGAGTTTCTCGCGGAGCAGTCGAAGACGCTGGTCGCCATCATCAGCACGCTCGGCTTCACCATCGCCCTGTTGATGGGCGCCGGTGCGGTGTTTGCCGCGGTGAACACCATGTATTCGGCTGTGGCCGCGCGTACGCGCGAAATTGCCACGTTGCGCGCCATCGGCTTCAGCGGCATGCCGGTGCTGGTGTCGGTACTGGTCGAGTCCTTGGTACTCGGCTTGCTCGGCGGCATTCTGGGCGGTGTTATCGCCTATGCGGTGTTCAACGGCTATCAGGCATCAACCCTGAACTTCGCTACCTTCACGCAGGTGTCGTTCGCGTTCCGCGTCACGCCGGGCTTGCTCGTCACGGGCATCATCTACGCGCTGTTGCTGGGTTTGGTGGGGGGCTTGCTGCCGGGCTGGCGTGCCGCGCGCTTGCCAGTCACGGAAGGCCTGCGAGCGCTGTAAGTGTGCCATCGTGGCGGTTCGCGATAACCGCCGCCAGTGCGGGCGCGATAAGCAGCGTTAGTCCGGTGGCGGTCCTTGCAGGACGCCTCTAACGATTAGCGCTTGGCCAGCGAAGTAAAGGGGCCAGACCAACCAGCCGAAGAGGGCTTGCAGCTCCAGTGGCCCGGCGGTACGCGCGAAGATGCACAGGTCGCTCACCACGAACAGGAACGCGCCTAGGCCTGTCAGCCACCGCGAAAAACGGCTGCGCCACGCGAAGGCGGCCATCAAGGCCACGAGCAGGGTGTAACCGATGGCGACGCCTGCTAGGGGCTGGCCCTTGGCGAGTACTGCCGTAACACCCAGCGCCACCGGCACGCCCAACCAAAACGGCCACAACCTGGTCAGCGCCCCACGCGGGCTCGTGGTGTCTTCGTTGCGCCGGTTTCGCCAGTAGAGCCACATGGCTAGCCCATGCCCGAGGGCGAACCAGGCAGCACCCGCTACCAGCGAGATGGCGTCAAGCAATACGTCGCCCAAGGCCCCGCAGACCATGACAGCGGTGAGTAGGCGGGCATCGTTGAACGCGAGGCCGTGCTGGCGCTGTTTGAGCGAGCCGGGGGTGCTTGCCGTTGACGACGAATGGGAATGCGCAGCTAGTGCCGACAGGGCTGCGGCAACCGCGAGCAAACCGACACCAGCCCCTTTCCAAACAATGAACAGTGGCCCATGCCAACCGCTCCAGGCCGGCAGGCAATAAGAAACGCCCGCCACCACGGCTGCCCACCACCAGAGGTGAGGGGCTAGCCAGTGTGGGCGGGCGCTCATGGAGTCGGTACTCTTTGGCTGAAGCTATAGGGGCTTCAGTGTCAGGCCGGCAACTCGCCGATGACCGACTTCTTCTCCATGAACTCTTCCAGGCCGAACTTGCCGAACTCGCGGCCGTTGCCCGACTGCTTGTAGCCGCCGAAGGGCGAGTTCATGTCGAGGCCACCCGCGTTCACGAACACCGAACCGGCGCGCAGCTTGCGGACGATGGTCTT
>CALPVO020000104.1 GCA_943327025.2 Janthinobacterium lividum | reverse complement strand
GCGGAAAGATTCCACTGCATTACCCCCTTGAGCAAGCGGTGGTCCTCACGCGCGTCAGCCAAATCAGGGTCGCCTGGGCGCGCCGCGAAGGTCGCCTCCATCTTCATTAACTTCGCCCAGTTCGCCTGTTCGCGCGAGGTTGCCAGCGCCGTACCGTCGCGCTCCGCTTGGGCAGCACCTAAAGTGGCAGTGAGCCCAGTGGCACGCTCATGTAACTTTTGCAGATCGACTAAATCCGTCTTTGCCAGCATGGGTGGCAACCAATTCGCAAACCGGTCACGACGTAGCGCCACCATTTCACGGAACGCCTCGAGGCCGCGGTCGGCGGCGTCGAGGCGCTGCTCCGTGGCGAGCATCGACCGATAGTTCTTCAAAGCCTCCTGGAAATCGTGGCTGGCCAAGAGATGCGACAAATAGCGGCTCTCCGGGAGGTCCGGCAATTGCCGTACATGCCACAGCCAGCCTTCCAGCGCCCGCCCCTCGTTACCGGAAACCATCTGCAGCAGGCGCCCTTGGCGGAGCGCAGTAATCGATTCCGCTAACCGCACCTTCTCCGCCGCAAATGCTTGCAGCGCGGCTTCGTACTGCTCGGCTGCTTGAGCATCGGCGCCAAGCCGGCTATAGGCCTCGGGAACCGCAAGATAACTTTCCTGCACGGCGGCATCGAGTACGCTGTGGCCTTGCAGTTCCAACCACGGAACCAGCGCACGTTCGTGCTGCCCCAGCGCCGCATAAGCCCAACCACTGGCCAGCAAAGCACGGGTGCTGAACGGGCCATCGAGCCGGACACGCTCCAACGCGAGGCGCGCTCGCTCGGCCTCACCCGCCTTCAGTAGTGCCGAGCCAGCGGCGAGCCAAGCCTTGTCGCGCAGGGCGGCGGTCTCTTTACGTTCACCGGCGAGGTTCCCGACCACTTCCAGTTGGCGCAGGCCCTCTTCCATGCGGCCGGCGCGAACCAGAGCCACGCCGAGATTGAAGCCGGCATAGCCGCGCCATTCCGAAGGCGCATTCCACGCCGACAGCAAAGCGATGGCCTCGTCGAACTTGCCCTGCTGCAACAGGGCTTGCGCCAGCCACTGCTGACGCTCCGCGGCCCATTCGGGCTCCAGAGTGTTACCGGTTTGGCGCAACGCTTGCTCGGCCTTGGCGTAGTAACCGCGCTGATACCACACCTTGCCGAGCAGAAAGCGTGCGCGGTCGCGCACGGTAGGCGGAACGCCGGGACGGTCCAGCACTTCGGCGAACAGACGGCCCGCTTCAAGGTGCTGGCCCTGCGAAAGATACAGGCCACCCAGCAACAACTTGGCGTCGTCCGCATGGTGCCGCAGCAACCCTTGCGCCTCGTAGACACGCAACTTCAGAAGTGCGTTGGGCAGGTCACCGTTGTAGAACTCGAAGAGCACATCACCATAGTGAAGGTCACGCACTTCGATGGGCGCGAGGGTGTTGGGCGCCGCGGCGGGCACCGCCGGCGCACGGTCGAATAACCCGGCTGCCGCCACCGGCAGACTGGTCAGCAAGGCGCACGACGCCACGCCCAGCCAGCGACTGACACGCAGGCTGAGACGCAGGACGAGAACACTGCCCATGCCTTGGCGCAAAGCAGCAGTCCGTTGCCGGCTCTGCCTCACCAGTTCACTCCCATTCCTTGATGACAAACTCGGGTTGCTGAGTCCGTTGCCGGTCGCTGACGCGCAACTCGAGGAACTTGGCACCCTCACCCTTCCGGAAGGTGATCGTGGTGCCACGACGATAATCGCGGCCCTGCGGCCCCTTGCCCGTGAAGAAAGCCACGAGTTCATGCTGACCGAACTTCACGTTACCGAGGTAGAGGCGCTGCACACCACCGCGATTGAGGCCGTCGACCTCACGCTCGGTGTAGAGATAGTTCGCCACCTGCTTGTTGTCCAACCGCAATTGCACGCTATCAATCTCGAAATAGCTGCTGACATCCATCGACAGGAACACTGCCACTTGGGTGTTGGCCGGGAACAGCAGTTCCTCTTCCAGCATGAACAGGTCGCGGTTCAGGTCCAGCACGTCCTGCTTCAAACCCTGCACTTGCGTATCCAGGGCCTGGAACGTTTCCGGTACCGGCGTAGGCGCTGGTGTTTCCGACGGTGCTGCCAAAGCAGTCTCGGGCGCGGCGGCGGCTGGCGCCTCCGGCACCATCACGGCTACCACCGGGGCTGCCGTAGCGGGCGGCGCGGTGGTGAGCGGTGGGGCCGGCAGCGACGCTTGCGCATTCGCAGTGCCGGCCAGCACCAGGGTGAAGGCCAGCAACGCAACGCGCGCAGCCAGACGGAAAGAACGGGGATGGACTGGGTTCATAAGCTATTCATCCAGCAACTGGCGGATGTCTTCAACGAGCGCCTTCCGGCCCTTGCGGTCCAGACGGCCATATACCTGTCGTACTGTGCCACTGCGGTCCACTAGGACCAAGGTTGGCAGGTCAAGCAGGGCAAACCGGCGACTGATGCGCTTGGTGATGTCGTGCATGACTGGAAAACCGACCGCGGCAGCAGCGGCAAATTCGCTCGCCTCGGCCGGGGAATCATCGAGGTTCACGCCAACCACCGCGAGGCCAGCGCCCCGATAAGTGGTGTGCAGTTCCTGAAGCTGAAGGAGCTGCAATTCGCAGCGGCTGCACCAACTGGCCCAGAAGGCCAACAGGACCACTTCACCCGCGTATTCGCTGGTGCGCAGGTTCGCGCCTTGTAACGCCTTACCAGACAGCACGGGGAGGGGATAGCCGATCCAGTCTTCCGGAGTGTCGGGGCGCGGCGGCGCTGGTATCGCAGCACTGGCCACCACCGCTTCCGCAGCCGAAGCGACTAAGGGGAAACCGCCCGAGATCGCACCGCAGGCGACCAATAGCCAGCCGAAGGCGAACCCGCGATGACGACGGGGGCTAGCCATGGAGGCAGCGGTCCTGCAACGGGGGCGCCCCAAAGCGGCAACCGGGTGGACGGTTTGGCGGTAGCATTCTGTCAAATTGGCACGCAATGGCAGGTGGGGTCAACCTTTAGCGAGGTCGACCGGTGGAGATATACTAGTGGGCGGATTGCAGATTTTGGGTGCGCCAAACGTCGTCGAACAGCGACATTCCGCCGTACCGGTTTGGCAGCGTATCCTTAGGCATGAGCTACGACCGCGTACGTAGGGTTTTCCCCGAACGACTGGCCGTCGCTGTGCAGCGAGGAACGATGCCAATCGAACGCCTTCACCGTCTTGCCCGGCCAGTGCCGCTTGCCATCGGCATGCTGTGCGCGGCCCTCTGCCTCCCTAGCGTCGTCGCCGCACGCGACGCCACGCCGGTTGCGGTGGAGGTAGCGGATGCCTATCTGGAACTGCATACCGGCCCGGGCCGCGGCTACCCCGTCACCCGCGTCATCCCCCGCGGCGACCATATCGAAGTATTGAAACGCCGCACCGACTGGTACTTGCTCCGCGATGACCGGGGTCATGAAGGCTGGGCCAAGCGCCAAGCCATGGCCCTGACCCTGCTGGCATTGTCGGGTGAAAAACCGGACGACGGCTTCCGTACGGCGGAGCAACGCGCCGCCGAGACTCCCGTGGCGGCGCCTGCCGTTGCTGAAACCACAGCGACGGAGACACCAATCGATGCAGACACCCGTGCACCAAACGTCAGCTCAGCGCCCACGGCAGGGCCAGTAGCAGGGCCAGTAGCAGGGCCCGGCAAGGTCGTACGTAATCTCTTCAATGACGGCAGCTATCGGGATGCGGAAAGCCACCGATGGGAAGCGGGCGCTGGCGGCGGCCGGCGCAGCGACTCTAAAGTACTGCGCGCCACACTGTCCTATCTGCTCGAAGAGAACCTCAGCGTGGATGTCACCTTGTCGCAGGTGCTCGATGGCCCGCGCAACGAGGACCTCGTGCTCTTCGGTCTCACCCACACCTTCCACCCAGAACACCGCATTGCCCCCTTCGTGACGATGGGTCTCGGCGTCTCCCGTCTGCATCAGACCGGCACGCTGCCTACCGACACACGCGAAGTAGGCTATGCGGCGGCAGGCTTTCGGGTGCTGTTACAGCAGCGCCTCATGTTCCGTGCGGATTACCGCAGCTTTACGGCCTTTTCCGGCCGTGACAACCCCAAGGAAACGAACGAATGGAACGTTGGCTTCGTGTTCTTATTCTGAGCGGCGTCTGCGCCCTCTCTACCGGATGCGCCAGCCTCAACTTGCCATCCTTCCAACTACCTTTCCTGCGTGACAAGGTGGCGGATGCCGAAGCCGTGCCAGTGGAGGAAACGGAAAGCGCATCGCCAGTGGCGGCCAGCGGCCCACTCGGTGAATCGCCGTCGGTAGTGGCACCCGTTGTTACTCGTCGTCAGGTTCGTCAGGTGAAAATTGACGCCGAGGACTTCGAGATCGGGCCTTACATGGGGGTATTGGCACTCGAGGAATTCGGCCTCCACCCGTCGTACGGCGTGCGCTTGTCGTACCACCTCTCCGAGGACCTGTTCGCCGAAGTGAACGTCGGTCGCTCCAAGGGTGGTCTGGCGAGCTATGAACGTCTAACCGGCATCAACCTCTTCCCGGATAGCGGCCGCCAAATTACCTATTACGACCTCGGGGGCTACTACAACCTGCTACCCGGCGAGGTTTTCCTCGGCAGAGGCCGCGCTCTGAACACGTCGCTCTATGTAGGTGGCAGTGTCGGGGCCTTGCGTTTTGCCGGTGACAACAACTTCACCGTGGCGGTGGGCGGTGGTTACCGCGTCATGGTGAATGACTGGTTGTCGATGCGTATCGACCTGCGCGACCGTCTCATGCGTTCGCCACTCCCAGGGCTTGGCCGGGCGTCGCACAATTTGGAAAGCTATCTCGGCTTTACCGTGTTCTTCTGAAACCCGCTTCTTCTCAACTAGGCAGCCACTTGATTCCGCCCAAGTCCCCCGCAGTACCAGCAGCAAACGACAACGCGAACCTGTCACGCCGTCGCTGGCTGCAGCAAACCGCCTACCGTCTTGCGGGGCTTGGCGCCATCGCCACAGTGACCCATTCCGCGTGGCTGCCATTGGCGCACGCTGGGTCTCGCTTGGCACCACAACCCGCCCCTCCTATGCGCTTGCCAGTGGAAGGTCATGCCGGCACCTACCAGACGTTGGAAGCGCTGGCTGGACGAGTGGTGTTGCTGAATTTTTGGGCCACTTGGTGCGTGCCCTGCCGCCGGGAATTCCCGGCGCTGGATGCTCTGGCCAAGGAATTCGCTCCCGCCGGCCTCACCGTCCTTGCCATCAACGTCGAAGACGCCGATGCCAACGCCGAGGTCACCGCGTTCATCGCCAAGACGAACCCCAGTTTCCAAGTGCTGCGCGACGCGGACATGGCGCTGGCCCGTGCCTACCGCATCCCGGGTATGCCCGCGGTCCTGCTGGTGGACCGCAAGGGACAACTGCGCTGGCAACACTCGGGCTACGAACCAGGCGATGAAAAGCAGTATCGGCGGCAGGTTCATCTGTTGCTGGCCGAATCGGCATGAGCCGCCAAGGAACCCCATGCGCCGCCTGACCGTCATCGCCGTCCTCACGCCCCTCACACTGCTGAGTGGCTGCAACTCCTTGTCCCTGCCGCACCTTCGCCCTTACGAGCGCACCACCGTGCTGCGTCCGACGCTAGCCACCGCGCAGTCACCATTAATTGCAGCCAACACCCTGCGCTCGCGCGAGGCAGAAGAAGGCGCAAGCGGCGCCATGTTGGAACCACCGGCGGAAGTTCAGGACCAGCGCGTCGACCTGGTGCAACAACGCGACGATGGCTTGACGCGCGTGGTCGACGGCACCAGCCTGCTGGCTCGTGCCAATTTCGCCGGCAACTACAGCGCCGCCTTCACCGCCGGGCGGGAACAGGTACGCGAGTCCTCACCCGATGTGCAAGACCTCGCCGGCGGCATCTACAGCGAGAACCGTACCCGCTATGGCCTGGAACTAGCCGCCCGTGAAGGGCGCGGGCGCTACTCGCTGGCTTACCTGCGCGACAGCAGCGACGATGACGCCACCAAAACTTTGCGCGTCGGCCTGACTCAGAAACTGTTTCATGACCAGACACGCCTCACGCTAGCCTGGGACCGCACGGCGCAAGACCTTGAGCGTCGCGGGGATGCCACTTTCCGTGGGACCAACGAACGCCGCGGCTATGTCTTCGGCGTGAGCCACCTTCTCACCAAACGCCTTGAACTGAGCGCCACCGTGGAAGGGCGCACTGCCACGGGCTACCTGGCCGACCCCTACCGCACCGTGCGTTATCTGGCACCGGCCGCCCCTGGCGGCTATGCCCGCCAAGCCGAACGCGTACCGGACCAGCGCAGCAGCGACGCCCTGACCCTACGCGGGCGCTATGCACTTGCGGGAGATAGCAGCTTGGGCGTGGACTACCGCTACTACAAAGACAACTGGGGCATTGCGGCCCACACGTTCGCGGCGGAGGTTTTCTATCCGCTGGGCGAATCGTTATTGCTGGAAGCGCAACTGCGCCATCATCGCCAAGACGGTGCCTATTTCCATCAGGACTTGCTGGCTAGTCGCGGCGCGGCCACGGGCTTCTATACCCGCAACCCGGCTCTCTCCACCCTCCAGGCTACGGGCGCCAGCCTTGGCTTCCAGTGGAAATTCCTGCAGCGCCGCTGGAAGGGTATCGACGGCGGCACGCTGTTCGGTCGTCTCGAGCACCGCCGCCAGCGCTACGACGATTATCTGGACGTTCGTAGCGGACTGGCCCCGGGTAGCGAACCGCCCTATCGCGGCAGCACGACCCAACTCCAACTCGGTGCCTCGCTGCAGTTTTGAACAGCGTTACACTACGCGGCGAACCTTGGCTGGCCCGTGCTGTCGAATCCCCTAACTTCATTTACTGACCGGAGCCTTCATGCCCCTCCTCCTTGCTGCACTGAAGCTGCCCACGCGGCACCGTTTTCCGGTCGCCGGCCTGCTGGCCGCCGCCGTGCTTGCAGTCACAGCGTTGACACCTGCCAGCAGCGCCGCCCAGGCTGCTCCTATCGCTGCTCCGGCCGAAGAAGCGCGCGCCCTGCTCGCCGTCGATGTCCTGAATGAAATGCAGTCCCTACCGGAACTGCGCATTCCAGACACACTACTGCGTCGCGCTCAAGGCATCGCCATCATCCCGGACATGGCGCGCGGCGCACTGCTCATCGGTGGCCGCGGTGGCAAGGGCGTGCTGTTGGTGCGCAACACAGACGGCCAGTGGAGCAATCCAGCTTTCATCACCG
>CALPVO020000103.1 GCA_943327025.2 Janthinobacterium lividum | reverse complement strand
GGCAGAGACCTTGGAGAAGTTAGGGCTGCCGCGTTCTGGACGCGCTATGTCGAAGTGGGGTAGGGGGTAGGCGGCTCACGGCTCGCTCCCACCTTAGGAATCCGTTGATATTCCCCAAATGGGGTAGGTAATTTCACAATAAGGGTGCGGAGTAGCGACTCCTAGTAACGGGCTTTCAGCGCATTACAGTCGCGCTCCACGCTTCAAGTTCCAGTGGGCGAATACCGAAGCGGATAGCGTTTCCAGCATGCAGCGCCTTGAACTCGTCCACGACCAATTGAGTGAAGCGCTCATGGTCTTGGGGGGCGACCGCAGGGGGCAAAACTTGGCGAATGGTCTCGATGTTGGCGGCCAACCCACCCCGGACGATGGCACGTACTATTTCTGCCAGCGCAGTGCGGTAACGCAGCCAGAACTTGTCCGGCGGCACCAACTGGGGTACGACGGCGACATAGTGCTGGCAGGAACGTTCGTAGGCAGAGACGAACACGTCGCGGAGCAGTTCGACGCGGTTCAGTTCGTATACCCCGAGCAAGGCATCGACGTAGGCCTTCTCGGGCACATCGATGAACGAAAGTGGGCAAAGGTTGTGCTTGATAAGCGGAATATTTGCCGCGAGGCGTGAAACGCGTTTGTTTACGTCTTCGAATGGCTGGAGATGGGGCAGGTGCACCATCAGGAAAAATGCCTGTTCGAAGGGGTCTTCGATTTCGGCGGCCATGTCGACGACTATTTCGAATATCTCCGCGATGGGCTGCGGCAAGGCCAGCGGCAAGTAGACGCTCCCGCCGATGCCGACGGCATGGTTGCGCAGCCGCCCGCATGCCAGCGGGTCCGGCAGCAGACGGTCCGAGAGCAAGGCATGAATGGCGATGATGGTTTCAGCGGTCACGCCAACACGGTCCACTTCGTGAACCAGATATTCGATAGCCGCCTTGTGGTTCAAAATCATTTGCGTTTCGATGGCGTCTTTGCCTTCCGCTACCTCACCGAAGTGGATGAGCCGCTCCGTATCGAGCCGGCTATAGGTGTTGCCCTCCAAGCGCGAAGATGCCCAGGAAAGATCGATGAGCAGACGCCCCAGTATGTCGCGGGCGAAAGTACCTGCGGGCTGTTGGTCCGCCGGCGAACGGCCCAACACGCGGAGTTCCTCGCGGAGCCTCGTAGGCAGATACCAGGTGGCGTTTGGGCTGTAGGCTTCCAGAAACGCCAAGTTATAACCGACAGGCCGGCGCTCGTGGACGGGCCGACGGACGTAGGCTTTTATCTCCGCGCCCTCGGCCGAGAGGGGCACGTAGGCCTCGCCCCGGGCTGCCGGCCTATCGCTTTCTGCAACGCCCATGAACGCCCTTGGTGCCGGGGCGAGCCGGTACTTGAAGGCCTTTTTTTCACGCCCGCCCATGATGCGCCCCTCGGCAACTAGCTCCGCGAGCCGTCGCTGAAGCGTTCGACGCGAGAGTCCGCCACCAATGGCCGCTGCTATCTCTTCGAGCGCGGCGCCGGCGGGCAGCCGGGCGATTGCCTTGGATATCTCGTCGAATTCCTCAGGCTGGACAATTTTTGGCATAACGGACTCTTTTATTTGGCGCGCAACAGAGTCTCGCGCCATTTTATTTGGCGCGCAATACGGTTGGGCGACAGAACGCGTGTTTTTGACCGAACAGTGCATGAATAGAGGATGAGCAGCAGACGTGGTTCATGGCTGTATCGCGGCACGAGGTAACGCTACGGCGGGATACAACGTCGATGCAGTTTTCGGCGGCGGGGTGGTAGGGGGATTACCGTGCGAGCGCCGGAACGTGCGTCAGGCTCTCTCCCCGAAGATTCCACGCGCGAAAAACCTCGTAATATTTATATAATTCAATATCTTGGCTGAATATCCGATGAGCGTTTCTGTCGTTTCGACGTTAACCTGTCATCCATGCATAGCCGTTTTCGTTTTCGTGAATCCTTGGACTCCGGCGCGCCGCTGCAGGGTGGCAATTGCGCTAAACTCTTAATTCTGACTATTCTGGTCAGTCCCATGATTGCCGGAGGAAACCCTCATGCGCCGTTGGCAACTGCAGGCCGCCAAGGCACGGTTCTCGGAATTGGTCCGCGAAGCCGGCCGGGAAGGCCCACAAGACATCACGTTGCACGGCCGCTCGGTGGCAGTCGTCATCTCGCGGGAACTCTTCGACCAACTGAGCGGTACCGGCGAATCGCTGGCGGCGTTCATGCGCAAGTCGCCGCTCGTCGGCATGGACGACCTGGAGTTCGAGCGCGACCGCAGCCTCCCGCGCCCGGTGGACCTCTGAACTACCTCATCGACACCAACGCGCTTTCCGAACTGCGCCGCACCAAGCCGGATGCAAACGTCGTTAGTTGGTTCGAGCAGCGCCCAGCGGATTTGCTGTACCTAAGCGTGTTAACGCTGGGTGAAATTCGCAAGGGCGTTGAGCTTCGTCCGGCCGACGCGCGCAAGGCGGCGTTACAGGAATGGTTGGACATTCAACTGCCGCGCTTCTTTCGGGGGCGCGTACTGGGCATTGACGCGGCCACCGCAGAGCGCTGGGGCAGGGTGACCGCGTCAGCAGGCCGCCCAGTGCCTTCGGTCGATGGTCTACTCGCGGCCACTGCACTCCAGCACGATTTGGTGCTGGTAACGCGCAATGTCCGCGACTTTGCCGACTTGGGCGTGCGCCTGCTGAATCCTTGGGACGACCACTCGTAAACATCTAGATGGGCTTGCCTGCTAGGTCCCACGGCGGGCTAGTGGGCAGGTTCGAGCGCCGTTTAGGCCGCTTGTCATGCGCCCGACACGGGTTGACGCTGTACTTGTGACGTAGACCCCTTGCACCAAGGGGCAAAATCGCGGATTTTCGCTAGTACAAGAGTTCGCAGTCGGGTTTGCCCTTCGGCACCAAAAGACGGGGATATGTCGAGATGACCCAGATTCATGAATGGCGCGGGGCCAGCGGGCGCCGCTATTGCTTCCAGGTGGTGCTACTCGACAGCGCTGCGCCGCCTATGCAGCCGGGCGTTTTCATCTATTGCCGCCAAGATGGCTCGGGCTGGGTGCCGCTGGCGTTGGGCCAAGTGGAGGACCTTGCCGCCGAACACCGTGCCGGTTCCGCGCGCTTTGTGGCCACGCAGGCGGGTGCAACGCACTTGCACTTGCACGTGCGGCTGGCTGGCGTGGAAGCGCGGGTGGAAGAAGAAGTGGACCTCGCGGAGTCGTTCGGTCTGTAAACGTCGAGAGCCAGCTCGCTTCCACAGGGAGTTCGCTGCCAAAGGTAGCTCGCTTCCGCAGGGAGTTCGCTTCCACAGGTAGCTCGCTGCCACAGCCCCGCTGCGCCAACCCGTTACACTGCGGCTGCCTCCTGAAAGGACATCTCCATGGCTGAACGCGAATCCACCCCGAAAGTTGCCCTCTACTGGGACTTTGAAAACTTCCACGCCATCTTGGGGAACTTGGAATACGGGGAGCAGTGGTATCGCGAAAACCGTTTTACGCCGCAGCCGCCCATCGTGGACCTCTCGCCGGTGCTGGAATACGCCGCTTCGCTCGGCGACATCACCATCAACCGCGCTTACGGCAACTGGCAGTGGTTCGCCAACTACCGGCACCAGCTGAACATCGCGGGCGTCGATCTTATTCAGATGTTTCCGCGCGGGCAGAACATGAAGAACAGCGCGGACATTCGCATGGCGCTGGATGCGCTGAGCGATGTGCACACGCACCAGCACTTGACGCACATTGTGGTGGTGTCCAGCGACAGCGACTTCATCAGCTTGGCGCAGAAGGTAAAGCAAAGTGGGCGCTTCATCGCCGGCGTAGGCGTGGCGGGGTTCTCGAATCGCTTCCTCGTGGCTTCGTGCAACGAGTTCAAGTTCTACCACAACCTGTTTCCGCAGCAGCCGGTGGGGGAGCCGCTGGCGCCACAGCCCGTGGCGCCAGAGCATCCGCTCGCCGCTGCGGATACGTCGGTCTTTGTGGCAACTACAGCCACAACGGTGGCGCCGCAGCGTCTTGCACACGCCCCCGAAGCCACCGCCGCGCCTACCATGGACGAAGCTCGCGCTGCCTTGCAGCGTGCTTTGCGCCAATGCGTGGAGCGCCGTGGCGAGAACTACATTCCTTGCGGTTTACTGAAGCAATTGTTGGTGCGTTTGCTGCCGGCGTTCGATGAACGCGCGCTGGGCTGCAGCAGTTTCAGCGCGTTTCTGGACCGCTTTCCCGAGCTGCTGCAGTGGGTGGACCGTGACGCAGGCGGGCATGTGGCAGCGGTGGCCGAGGGATGAAGGGGTAGGCGGAACAAGCGAACTGCCGCACGGGCTTCGCTGGTGGAATTATTCACTGGCGGAATCAGGAGATTCCTTAGCTTGCTTTGCGCGAGGCTTGGGGCATGTACCACCTGCGCACTTGGTTGCAGTCTCTGCAGTCGCTGGGCCACCGCATCGCCAACGGTTTCCGCTTCCTTGCGCGGCGCCAGCCTTCGCCCGCACCGGACCCGTTCGCCCACGCGCCTTGCGCGCACTTCACGCTCGACGCGGCCGGTTGCTTTGTGCAGCTGAATGCCAAGGCGCTCGAGTGGTTTGACTGTGAAGCGGAGCAGGTGGTGGGTCTGTGCGGTCCCGCTCAGTTCTTCTCTAGCGAAAGCCGCGAGCAGTTTCCGGGCTGCCTTGCTGTACTGCAGCTGCACGGACAAATTGACGGCTTGGAATTCGAGATGGTAACGCGCTGTGGCGCCACGCGGCGCGTATGGCTTTACGCCACCGCCGCTTACGACAGCCGCGGCTTGCTGCACCAAAGCGCTTGCATGCTGCATGACGTCACTGAACTGGTTCGCGCCCGGAACCGTTTGCAGGTGCTGGCCGCAGAACAGCGCGCCGTGCTCGACAACGACTTGCTAGGCGTGGTGAAGGTGGCCAGCAACCGTATGGTGTGGAAGAACCGCACGCTGGAGCGCTTGTTCGGCTATGCGCCGGGCGAATTGCGTGGGCCTACGCTGCGCGCGCTCTACCGCTCTGAACAGCAGTTCACCGAAACCACGAACGCCGCAGCGACTGCACTGGCCTTGGGTGAGCGTTATCGCGCGCGCCTGGAACTACAGCGCAAGGACGGCACGGCGCTCTGGGTAGACTTGTGCGCCGTGCGGGTAGGCGCGGAACGCGAAGAGACGGTGTGGACGTTTCTCGACGTAACACCGCCGCGCAAGCGTTCTGCGGAACCTGCACTAGCAGCCGTGCGCTAGCAAGTAAGCACCGATAAACGCGCTACGTGCTAAAGCCCCCGTTTTAGCGCCCCGTTTTAACGCGGTGTAAACCCGTTGAACCGGTAGGCGATACTCAGGCCCGCCACATGCGCCCGCAGGCTGCCATTCGCAGCCTTTAGTTCACCGGCACCGAGCAGCACGGCGGTGTGCTCGTTCACCTGCCAACCCAGGTTGGCGTTCAGCTGGTAAACCAGCCCGCCACCGGTGCGCAGGCCACCGCCACCCGCCGCACCTACCAGTGCTTCCACTTCCACGAAAGTATTCGCGCTTAGCGCGCGGTGCGTGCCCACGCCCAGTTGCCCAGTCATGTAGGCGCCGGCCTTGCCGGTGTAGGCGCCAAGGCCTTGGCCCGTGAGGTACCACTCGGGGTTCATGAAGTAGTCGAACTGGAAGCCGAGGTTGCCCACTTCCACTTCCGGCAGGCTGCGCCAGTCGGCGCTGCCCTTGAAGTAATGCTGTTCCGCGAAACGCACGCGCAGGGCGCGGGGTTCGAAGTTCACGCCGGCCAAAGCAGGGGCCGACCCGCCGTTGCTGCCGTTAGCGACAGCACTACTGCCGGTGGGGAGCCCGCCAAACGCATGGGCTACGCGCAGCGTTAGCGTTTTGGCGCGCAGGCTGCCTTCCGGGGCCGCGAAGTAACCCGCTGCCACATCGACTTGCCAAGCAGGGGCCACTTCCCATTGCAGGCCAATATCCGCTGCGGCCAGAAAACCGCCGGCCGTGTCGACACCGCCGCCACCACCAAAGCCCCCGGAGAGCGAGCCATGCACCTTGGCACGCTGGCCCAGGGGGTACTGCAAGCCAAGGCCCCCGAGCACTTGCATATAGCCCGCCACCCCACCGCGCATGGCGGCGGACGCCTCGATACGCGTGAAAACATGTTCACGGAAGGCTGTGCGCCATTCGGCGCCGATGAGGGTGAAGTCTTGCTGCGTGCGGCCGTCGTCCATGCGCGAGCCATCGCTGACGACCACTTCACGCAGCAGCGTGCTGAAGGCCTGCTGTTGCGGGTGGTAAGTGCCGGCATTAAAGGCTGGCGGCATTTGCCATGAGGTGGCCGGGCCACCGGCTTGCAACAGCGCGCTGAACGGCAGGCTGAAGCCAGCGTAGGCCTGCGTGCTGTGAATGACGCCGCCGTCAGGGAAGTCGACGTGGCTAATGCCTGCGTGGACCGTGCCGAGGCCGGGTAGTTGGTAGCGCAAGCCCACACTTTCGCGCAGCAGTAGACCGCCACCGGAAAGGGCGCGGCCACCGCGCCCACCGCCCGCACCAACGTGTAGGCTGGTTTCCAACGCAAGACGCTCGCTCAGGGGCCAGCGTAAACCGGCGGTGCCGCCCAAGGTAATGAAGCCGCCCCGTTCTCCGCGCACAGCGCCGTAGAGGTCTACCCCTAAAAAGCCGTGTTCGCCCACTTGCTGGCGGACGCCCACGCCGGCCATACCCATGGCTTCGCTACCGGGCAGAACCCAGCTTTCATAATCGCCACGGATTTCAAGGGGAACCGAAACCGGGCTGGCGGTAGTTTCTGCCAGGGCGGCAACGGGGAGGGCAGCTAACACAGCCGCCGGGATTAACTTGTGCATGCTCCGGAGTTTACACGGTAAACCCCGTGTGGATTAACCCGGAGCAGGCACTGGAGGGGCGCGGTTTAGGCCGCGGCAACCTCGGCAACGATACGGAACTCTTCACGGCTGCGGCCGTTAGCTTCCGCATCCACGAGCCAACGCGGGGTTTTGCCACGGCCGGTCCAGGTGGCGCCGGTAGCGGCGTCACGGAACTTGGCTTCTACCTTGCCCTTGGCGGCGGCTGGCTTGGCAGCGCCCTTCTTACGGCCACGGGTAGAGGCTTTCGGGGCTGCGCCCTGCAGGTCGGCCAGCGTCAGGCCGTGCTCCGCCATGATTGCGGTGATTTTGTCGATAGCCGGCTTTTTGCGCTTGTTAAGATCGTCCAGATTCTTCTGGAGCTCGGCAATCTTGGCCTTCAGGGCCGATTCGGAAAGCTTGGGCATGGAAAATCTCCTGTC